>DATEGM010000328.1:0-15815 GCA_035280085.1 Terriglobales bacterium | reverse complement strand
ATTCTCCGATCTTCACGCAGAGCTTGCGAATGCTCTGCTCGTCATCCACGATCAGCAGGCGAATGCGTCCATCTTCACTCATGGGGCCTTCCCTATGGTTTTTTCCACCACTTCCAGCAGTTGTTGCACGCGAAACGGCTTCTCCACGCAGGGCGCGCCGGTCTTCTGCAGCGTGGCCACGGTCTCCTCGTTGGCGATGTCGCCGGTAATGAACACCAGGCGCGAGGCGAGTTCCGGGCGGTTGCCGGCGATCCATGCGTGCACATCCGCGCCGTCCACCCCGCCGGGCGTGCGCATGTCGGAAACCACGCCGGAAAACGAACCGTCGGCCAGCAGGCGCAGGGCCTCGGCTCCCGAATTGACGGCCACCACCGGATAGCCGCTCCGCTCCAGTGCGGCGCGCACATAAGCCATTACCGAGGGCTCGTCCTCAATGAGCAGCAGCGGCAGATTGGCGCTATTGACACAAGCGTTGGTCATGATTCCATGGCTCCTGCGGCAAGGGCGGCATCCGCCATCTCGGCTGACAGGGGTAGGCGCACCATGAAGGTCGCGCCCTCCCGGCCCGCGTTGTTGTGGCAGACAATCTCGCCCCCGTGTTCGCGTACGATTCCGTAGCAGATGCTCAGCCCCAGTCCGGTTCCTTTGCCCACTTCCTTGGTAGTGAAGAACGGATCGAAAATCCGCTCCGGGGTGCGTATGCCGTTGCCGTTATCGCGGAACAGGACCTGCACCCAGCCGCCGGACACTGATGTCTCAATTTCAATACGAGCCGGCCGCCCGCTCTCGCGCACCGCATCGTAGGCGTTGTTCAGGATGTTCAGGAACACTTGCTGCAGCTGGTGCGAATCTCCCACCACCTCGGGCAGCGGATCGCTAAAACGTTCGCTGACCTCCACCCCGTGGCTGGCGAAGTCGTAGGCGCGGAGCTGCAGGGTCCGCCGCAAAATGGAGTTCACCTGCACCGGCTTGCGCTGCGGCGGCATCTGCCGCGCGAAGCTGAGCAGGTTCTGCACAATCTGCTTGGTGCGCTGCGCCTCCTGCAGGATCACGCGCAGGTCCTTGCGCGCCGATTCCGGCAGCTCGGGGTTCTCCATCAGCAGGTCGGCAAATCCCAGGATAGCGGTAAGCGGGTTATTCACCTCGTGGGCCACGCCTGACACCAACTGGCCTACCGCCGCCATCTTTTCCGTATGCATCAGCTTGGAGTGCATCAGCGCAACATCGGAGATGTCGGTCATCACCACCACGATGCTGGTCACATCGCCCTGCTCGTCGCGCATCGGGCTCAGGTTCACTGAAAACTGCCCGGCGCGTCCGTCGGCGCGCGTGATGGGAAGCTCCAGGTTGTCCACCTGCTGCCCCGCTAGCGTCGCTTCCAGAGCCGCTTCCAGCGCGGCTCGGCGCGCCGGCATCACCATTTCCACCAGCGGCTGTCCCAGCCATTGCTGCGGATTGTAGGCTCCGCTTTCGTACCAGCGCCGGTTGGCATACGTGACCTGCCCCGCCGTATCCGTAACCAGGATGATGCTTTGCGTGTTGTTCAGTATCTTGTTGTTAAAGTCGCGCTCCCGCTGCAGCTCCGCCTGCGAATTCTTCAGCTCGGTTATGTCCAGGATCAGGCCGCGGAACTGCGTCACCTCGCCCTTGGCGTCGCGCACCGCAAAAGCGTTCTGCAGGGTTTGAATGGGAGCTCCGTCTTTCCGCCGCAGCATCTCCTCGTAGTTGCGCACCGCTCCGCTCTCTTCCATGCGTCTGCGGAAGCGCTCCCGCCCCGCGGGGTCAAAGTACAGCTGGCTGGGGATATCCACCTGCAGCAACTCTTCCCGGCTGCTGTAGCCCAACATGCGCACCAGCGCGTCGTTCACTTCGATGAAGCGGCCTTCCCGGCTGGTGAAGTAGAGGCCCTCCTGGATGTTGTCGAATAGCTCGCGGTAGCGGCGCTCCGCCTCCCGCCGGTCGGTAATGTCTTTCAGCACATGGATGGTTTGCAGCCCTTCGTTGCTGGGGCTGTGAATGCGCGAGGTGGAGACCAGGTACGTGCGCTCCAGCACGTGGTGGATGAACTCGTCAGCGGTCTCTCCTCCGGGACGGCAAAAAGGACAGGACTGCGGGCCTGGCTCCGCGGTCGTGGCCAGCAGCGCCCGCATGCCGATGCCTATCAGTTCCCCCGGGCGCGCCCCGATGAACTCAGCCATGGAACGGTTCACGCGCAGCACCTTGTGCTGCGTGTCGTGCACCACGATGAAGTCGCTGATGGCGTCAAAAATCTCCATCCAGTGGCGGTTGGCCTGGTCCATGCGCGTAAAGAGGCGGGCGTTTTCCAGCGCCACCGATGCATGCCCGGCTAGGGCTTGCAGCAGGTTCCGGTCCTCGGCGGCCAGCGGCTTGCCCCGGTTGGCCAGGCAGAGGATCCCTACCAGCTCCCCGTCAGCCCCGTGCAGGCAGGCCACAGCTACGTCCTGCCACTGCAGGCTCGTGGCTACGTGGCCCAGCAAATCGGCGGCCCCGCCACTGATGATCGCTTCCCGGCGCTCGGCCACCACGTCATTCAGCGCGACCGCCAGCCGCCGCTGCACCCCCTTGTCAGGAGCCGGCTGAGAGCCGCGCACGGCGACGATTTCCAAATGCTGTCCTTGCGGCAGCGCCAGAGCCGCCGTTGCCGCTCCCAGCATCTCCGCCGCCCGGGCCGTGAAGCTTTGCGCAAATTCCGGCAGGCGCAGCAGCGAGTTCAGTTCCAGCGCCATGGCCGTCAGGTCTTCCGCCCGCCGCCCGTGCTCCTTGGCCAGATGGAGATTGCGGGCCGCCTCCAGCGCCACCGCCACTGGGGCGGCCAGTGCGCGGGCGCGCCGAATGTCTTCCGGAGAAATGCCCTCCCCGTCCAACCGGTCCAGCACTCCAAACATGCCCAGCGTCCGCCCTTCGGAGCTCAGCAGCGGCACCGTCAGAACCTGGCGAACGTTGTGCAGGGCCGCATTCTCCTGGTCAGCATCGGGTACCTGGCGGATGTCGTCCGTCCAGAACACTTCTTTCGAGCCCAGAACCCGCGATGCTGTGTCGGAAGGAAAACTCACCTCCACCGGATGCGCTTCCCCGCTCTCCGCCACCCAGCGCACCTGGCAGCTCTCGCCTTCCAGCAGCGCGATGTAAGCCCGGCCGAAGCCGAGGAATTCCGCCGCCCGCACTACAAACTTCTTCAGGAATTCATCCAGCTTGCTGCTGCCCCCCAGTTCCGAGGAAATCTCCAGCACTTGGCGCAGTTCGTTCGCCCGCGCGCTGGCCGTGGCGTAGAGCCGTTGCGCCTCCAGCAGGCTGCCCAACTGGCCTGCCAGGATGGTGGCTTTGGCCGCCATATCGTCATTGAAGAAATGCGCATCCTCAGTGTTCAGAAAAGCGACCGTCCCTATCACCTCGCCGGCCACCACCAGCGGCGCCGCCATCAAGGAACAGGCGTGATACTCCGCTGCCATGGGATAGCGCGAAGCATCTATTTCATTTCTGAAAACGGTCTTGCTGCTGCTCGCGGCTTCCAGGGTGACCGCGCTTTGCTGGGGATTCAGGCGGGTCCCGCGAAACTGCTCCGCCATGTGGCCTTCGGCCTCTTCCCCCACCAGCACATCCGGTCCGGCCTTGCGCCAGAAATACGCGCCCTGCACGTCGAAGAACTCGCGCGTTGAACGTAGAAATAGCCGGATTAACGACTCAGGAGTGCTGCGCAGGGAACCGGCGAGAGAAAACTCCAGCAGCAGCTGCTGAAAAGACTTGTGCAACCGGGGAACAGCACCTCGAGGCACAGTCGTATTCCCTGCACGCATGCGTTGCCGCTGCCTTATCCACCCAAACTGTTTGTCTACTTATAGTTATAGGGGAAAGTACATTGGAATCTCATTTTGAGTCAAGCAAATTACGCACCCCGTCTCAAACTTGGAACCGCCCTTTCTGGCCATCTCCACCTGAAATGCAGCTGTGCGCCACCACTGCCGCGGAGAGCCAATCTCTGCCAAGTCCTCTCCGTAATCTGGGCAGTACCGTGGTTACCTTTGTAAGTTGCTGGTAACACATCAGGGTTGGATGATGGTCCCAACGGTAACCAGTGCCCGCGAGCTGGCGCCGGCCTTGCGCATGAGTTTCTCCCGGGAAACCCGTCGCTAGCGGCTTCACTTATTCGCGGTCTGCGGCCAAGGAATTCGCGCCTGGCACAGGCCGCAGCGAGGGCGGGCCCAGGCAGGCCTGCAAGGCGAGGAGTGTGGCATGACGATCGGTAAACGGCTCTACACCAATTTCGGCGCCATCCTGCTCATGGTGGTGCTGCTTTTCCTGGTCAACATGATCGCCGTGCAGCGCGAGCACGCCGCCAAGACCGCCGCCGCCCAGTCCCTGGCCATGGCCGAAGCCACCGACTCCGTGCGCTTCCAGATGATGCAGAACCGCCTTTTCCTCAGCAACTACCTGCTCAGCGGCGATACCCGCGAAATGGAAAAGATGTCCGACGGTATCGCCAAGCTGCAGGAATTGATCACTGACGCCCGCAACAAGGCCAACTCTGACCAGCAGCGCTACGCCCTGGCCAAGGTGGCGCAGTTCGAGCACGACTGGGCCAGCCAGTTTGCCCAGCCCCTGGTCGCCAAGCGTAAGGATGTGGATGCCGGCAACGCCACCGTCGCTGAATTACAGATTTTCTATTTGCAGAAAGACGCGGCTTCCTGGATCAAGAATTCCAGCGGCGCCCTGGACGTCGCCGACAGCGAAAACCGAAAAGTAGTGGACGAGAGGCGCAGGTCCGATGAGACCGCCGCCGCCGCAACTTCCGCCGTCGCCATCACCGGCACCCTCCTCGCACTGCTGCTGGGCATTGCCATTGCCTACCGGACCGCCAAGTCCATTACCGATCCGCTCAACGATCTGATGCGGGTGGCCAACCAGATTGCCGACGCCGGCGAACTCGACCACAAGATTGATGTCCAGAATGATGACGAAATCGGAGCTCTCGCCCGCACCTTCAACAAGATGGTCACCTACCTGAGGGAAATGGCGAGCGTGTCGGAAGCCATTGCCGGCGGCGACCTCACCGTCAAAGTTACGCCGCGTTCCCGCCACGATATGCTGGGCAACGCCTTCGCCCGCATGGTGGACGGCCTGCGCTCTCTCGTCCGCTCCGTGCGCGACGGCGCTTCCCAGGTAGCCAGCGGCTCCAACCAGGTGGCCAGCGCCTCCGACGAGTCTGCCAAGATCAGCCTGCAGGCTTCCTCTGCCATTGATGAGGTCACCAGCACCATGCACGAGATGAGCATCAACGTGCAGAACATGGTGAAGAACACGCAGGTGCAGGCCTCCAGCGTAAGCGAAACTTCCGCCTCCATTGACGAGATGGTGGCTTCCATCCAGCGTGTGGCCGATACCGCCCGCGTCCTGCTCGATATCTCCAACCGCTCGCGCGAGGAAGTGCACAACGGAATCGCTACCATGGACAAGGCCACCGACGGCCTCAATCGCATCAACCTGGCCATCCGCTCCTCCGGCGACATCATTGACGTGCTCGGGCAGCGCGCCGATGACATTGGCAAAATCATCGAGGTGATTGACGACCTGGCTGAGCAGACCAACCTGCTCGCCCTGAACGCCGCCATCGAAGCCGCCCGCGCCGGCGAACACGGCCTGGGCTTTGCCGTCGTCGCTGACGAAGTCCGCAAGCTGGCGGAAAAGTCGGCGCAGTCCACTAAGGAAATCTCCGACCTCATCCAGAGCATCCAGCGCGAGGCCCGCAAAGCGGTGGACAACATGGACCGCAGCACGGCAATCGTCAACGAAGGTCTGACCCTGGGCCAGGAACTCAATGGGGCCCTGAAGAAGATTTCCAATGTGGTCACCGAGGTCTACAAGTTCGCGCAGGAAATCGGCGCGGCAACCAACGAGCAGTCGCACGGCTCTTCGCAGATTGCCAAAGCCACTACCCGCCTGAACGAAATCACCCACGAGATCAGCTCTTCGGTGGAGGAACAGGCTTCCGGCGCCCAGGCCGTGGTGAAAGCCATGGAGCGCATGCGCGAACTGGTGCAGCAGAGCACCTCCGGGTCCACCGAGTTGGCGGCCTCGGCGGAGCAGATGTCGAAGATGGCGCGCTCTCTGCTTGAGGCCATGGACCGCTTCGTGCTGGAAGCCATTCTGGAAGCGGCCAGAAGCGCTCCCGAGCGCCGGGCCGCGGCCGCCGCTTCTCGAGCTTGACGGAGTTGTATGGAAAAGGACCTGCAAATTGTCGGTTTTCGCGTGGGCCGCGAGACCTACGGCGTGCCCATCACCGCCGTGCATGAAATCGTCCGCGTGCCGGAAATCACCGCCGTGCCCGACGCGCCCGACTACCTGGAAGGCGTCATCAACCTGCGCGGCAAAATCGTTTCCATCATTGACTTGCGCAAGCGCTTTGGCGAAGCCTCGGCCCAGCCCAGCAACCGGAACCGCATTCTGGTTGCCGAGGTCAATGGCAAGCTGCTCGGCCTGGTGGTGGATTCCGCCTCTGAGGTACTCAAGATTCCCCGTTCCCACATCGAAGCCCCGCCTGCTCTGGTGCAGGAAGGCCGCCTGAACTGCGTGACCGGCGTCGGCAAGCTCCAGGGACGGCTGCTCATCCTCATTGACCTTGCGCGGCTGTTGCCGGCGGCCGAACCGGAAAACCGTCCGGAAGCGGAAGCGCATCTCGCGAGCGAATCATTCTCCCTGCCCGCCTCGCTGCGGGCTCAGGCTGGAGGCAAATGAAACTGGACGACCCCATCAGCACCCCGGCCCCCGCCGGCTCGCTCAGCGAAAGCGAACTCAAGCTGCTGCAGGTGCTCGTGTACCAGGAGTGCGGCCTGCACTTTGACGAGCGCCGCACCCATTTCCTGCAGGACCGCCTCCTGCGCCGCATGCGCGCTTGCCAGACGCCTTCGTTCTACAGCTATTACCGCCTGCTCACCAGCAACGAGGGCAAGCGCGAAATGTCGGTGCTGCTGGAAAATCTGGCCATCCACGAGACCAGCTTCTTCCGCAACAAAGCCCAGTGTGATCTGTTTCACAAAGTGATCATGGAGGAATTGCTGCAGCGCAAGCAGGAGCGCCGCGACTGCAGCTTGCGCGTCTGGAGCGCCGGCTGCTCCACCGGCCAGGAGCCCTATACCGTCGCCATGCTCATGTGTGACGCCCTCTCCTACTACTACCTGCGCAATCCTCTGCCCTACGAAACACCCACTCCCAAGCCGCTGGTGCCGCCGCCATGGAAGGTGGAGGTGCTGGCCTCGGACATCAGCTATACCGCCCTGCGTACCGCCCAGGACGGCGTCTACACCGATCTCCAGATGGAGGCCGTGGATTTCGCTTATCGCCTGCGTTATTTCGACAAGCTGGGCGACAAGTACGCGGTAAAGAAAGCCGTCAAGGACCTGGTCCGTTTTGACTTTCATAATCTGAAAACCGAGTTTCTGCCCCAGCGCAACGATGTCATTTTCTGCCGTAACGTCATGATTTACTTCGATGAGCCGGAGCAGAAGCGCCTGGTGGACAAGTTCTACCGCTGCCTCAATCCCGAGGGCTACCTCTTCCTCGGCCATGCCGAGAGCCTGTTCGGTATCAGTGAGAAATTCCGCATGGTCCACCGCGAGAACGGCACCGCCTACCAGCGCGTGGAGGTGAAGGCTTGAACTTCTTCTCCGACGATCGCATGACGGAACTCCGCCAGCTCTTTTTTGAGAGCGCGCAGGAAATCCTGCAGGTTCTGAACGAGGAAGCGCTCCGCCTGGAGAAGGCTCCCGAGGATGCGGAGATCGTGCGCAGCATTCGCCGCGCCGTGCATACGCTCAAGGGCGATTCCGCGGCCGTCGGCTTTCGCGAACTCAGCCAGATCGCTCATGAACTGGAGGATGCGCTGGCTCCGGAAGTAACCAGCGCCGCGCCTGGCGCCGACCTGGTCGAACTGGTGCTCAGCTCCGCCGACACCTTCGATGGCATTCTGGCTGCTCATCGTGGCAGTCTGCCGCTTCCCAGCGTCGAACCGCTGCGCGCTGCCATCGCCAAATTACGCCCCGGCGCCAACGGAAAAACTCAACTGCCTTCCCGCGCGCCCTCTGCTTCACTGGTCTCCTGGAGCGAATACCAGCAAATCGCTATTAACCAGGCCTTGCAACGCGGCACAAGGGTCTACCGCATCGCTGCTGACCTTGACCCTAACTGCCCCATGAAGGCTGCCGCCTGGCAACTCTTCCACAATGTGTTGCAGCGCGCCGGCGAAGTTCTCGCCGTGCAGCCGGAAAACGCCGGTGCGGAAAATGTTTCGCACTTCGAGGTGGTCATCAGCAGCCAGAAGCCTGAAGCCTGGATAGCCGACCGCTGTCTTATCCCCGCGGTTATCGCCGGGGTCAAAGTTACCCCCTGGAAAGCCCGCCAGCCGGGGCAGGCGCCAGCCGCGGAATCGGCCGCTCCCCAAACCGCTGCCGCCCTGGAAAGCATTTTGCGCGTGGACGCTGAGCGCCTGGACCAACTACTCAATCTGATTGGCGAACTGATCATCGGCCGCTCCATGCTGCAGCAGGTGCTGGGCGAATTCAGCCGCCGCTTTCCCAAGGATTCGCTGCGCGCCCGGTTTGCCGATGCCATGGCTTTCCAGACCCGCGTGCTCAACGACCTGCAGCGTTCCGCCATGCAGGTGCGCATGGTTCCGGTGGAGCAACTCTTCCGCCGCTTCCCCCGCCTGGTGCGCGATGTCGCCAAGCAGTGCGGCAAAGAAGTCGCCCTTCTGCTCAGCGGGCAGCAGACGGAACTGGACAAGAGCATCCTCGACGCCATCGCCGAGCCTCTCGCCCACCTGGTGCGCAATGCCATTGATCACGGACTGGAAAGCCCGGAGGAGCGCCAGAAAGCCGGCAAGCCCGGCAAAGGTGCCATTCGCCTCAACGCCTATCACCAGGGCAACCATGTAGTAGTCGAAGTCAGCGACGACGGGCGTGGCCTCGACCCCGCTCTCATCCTGAACAAAGCAGTGGAACGCGGCCTGCTGAGCAGCGACGAAGCCGCCCGCCTCAGCCCTGCCGAAGTATTGGAGCTCATCTTCCGGCCCGGCTTCACCACCGCTGAGCAGGTCACCGAAATTTCCGGCCGCGGCGTGGGCATGGATGTGGTGCAAAGCGTGGTGCAGCGCCTGAAAGGGGCCATCAGCATCCAGTCTCAGCCCGGGCAAGGCACGACTTTTGTTATCAAGCTCCCGCTTACCCTGGCCATCATCAAGTCTTTGCTCCTGCGCATCCAGGAGCGCCTCTACGCCATTCCTCTGAACGCGGTTGTAGAAATCAGCCGCGCTTCTGAAGGCGCCATCCATCGCGTGGACAACCATGAGGTGTTGCAGCTTCGCAATACCGTGCTCACCCTGGTGCGCCTGGGCAGCCCTCCATCCGAGTTCAATCCCGGCAAGCGCATCTTCGTGTTGGTCATCGCCCTCGGTGAGCGCCGTTACGGGCTGATTGTGGACACGCTGGTGGGCGAGGAGGAACTGGTTATTAAGCCGCTGGATGGCCAGGTGGTCGCCAGCGAACTGGTGAGCGGCGCATCCATCCTGGGCGACGGCACCGTCGTGCTCATGCTGAACCTGGTCGCCGTCGTGGAGCATTATTCCCGGCAATCGCTGGCCCCGCTGCCCGCCGCGCCGGCACAGCTTGCCCCGCCCCCTTCCCCTGCAACCAGTCTGCCCGGAGGTGCGCGATGAGCGATCCCATTCGCGTGCTGGTGGTGGACGATTCCGCGCTGATGCGCAAGCTCATCCCTCAGATCCTGCAGGCCGACGGCTCCATTCAGGTTGTAGGCACTGCCATTGACGGCAGCTTCGCCCTCAAGAAGATCGAGGAACTCAAGCCACAGGTGGTCACTCTCGACCTGGAAATGCCCGGTATGAGCGGCATGCAGGCCTTGCGCGAAATAACCATGCGCTACCGCCTGCCCGTCATCGTGGTCAGCTCCCATACCACGCAGGGCGCCTCCGCTACTTTCAAGGCGCTGGCCATGGGCGCGCTCGATTTCGTCGCCAAACCCCACGATGCTTCCGCCCACATGCAACAGGTGGCCCAGGAACTGATCGGCAAAATCAAAATCGCGGCCAACACAGGCGCGCCCCGCGCTCCCAGTGCGCCGTCTTTGAGCTTTCACAAGCCGGAAAAACCACGGCAACGCCTGCGTCGCAGCCCCACCCGTGTGGTCGCCATCGGCATTTCCACCGGAGGCCCCAACGCCCTGCAGTATCTGCTGGCGCAGTTGCCGGGAGATTTTCCCGGCTCCATCCTGGTTGTGCAGCACATGCCGGAAGGTTTCACCGACATGTTTGCCCGCCGCCTGGATGAGTGCTGTTCTCTGGAAGTCAAGGAGGCACAGTCGGGCGACTTGCTGCAGGCCGGCCGCGTGCTCATTTGTCCCGGCAACCGCCACATGCGCGTGCGCCGCATGCCTCTCGGTGACGTGGTCGTGCTTAGCGACGAACCCCGCGTCAACGGCCACCGGCCTTCCGTGGACGTGCTCTTTCGCTCCGTGGCCGATGAGTTCGGGCCGGCATCCCTTGCCGTGCTCATGACCGGCATGGGCGACGATGGCGCTGACGCCATGGGCGCGGTCAAGGCCGCGGGAGGGATGACCATCGCCCAGGATAAGGAATCCTGTACCGTTTTCGGCATGCCCCGCGCCGCCATTGAGCGCGGTCACGCCATCCGTGTAGTCGGGCTCGACGTGCTGGCCAATACTCTGCAAGCCCAGTGCCTGCACGAAGTACAACCCGTGGGCCGGCTGGCGCGCGCGCAAGCCGGGCAGACGGGTTGAGCAGCAAAGAGGCGGCTTCACCCGCCCCGTGGAAGGAGAGTTGTATGGAGCAGTTCGCGCGAGTACTCCGCAAAGACGGACAACCGCTGCGCTACCTCATCGTGGATGATTCGGTGTTTGCCCGCAAGAACCTGAGCCGCATGGTCGAATCTTTCGGCGGCCAGGTAGGGGGCGAGGCCGGCGACGGCCGCGCCGCCATCGCCGAATATGACCGCGTGCGCCCCGACCTGGTGCTCATGGATATCACCATGCCGGAAATGGAGGGCATCGAGGCCGCCGAGCGCATCGTGCGCCAGCATCCCGAGGCCCGCGTCATCATGGTCTCCTCTGTCGGCTATCAGGAAAACATCGTGGCTGCCCTGCAGCGCGGCGCCCGCCACTTTGTGCAGAAGCCGGTAAAAGCCGACGTGCTCTACGAAGTCATCAAGTACGTCATGGGTGAAGAATGCGTGGTGGCCAAGGGCGCCACCCAGGGGTCCTGAACATGAAAATGGAACTCATCCAGCCGTTCATCAATGCCGCCGACGCGGTTCTGGCTCAGAACCTCAACTGCCAGACCCGCCTCGGCCACTTCGCCATGGAGCCCAGCGCTTACCACAGCAAAGGAGTCGCCGCCGTGGTCAAGGTCGTGGGCGATATCGAAGGCCGCATCATCTTCGACGTGGAACCGGCCACCGCCACCCGCATGGCCAGCGTCATGACCGGCACCGAGCGTCAGGAATCCGAGGAATTGGTCCGCGAAACCATTTGCGAGCTCGCCAACCAGGTGATCGGCAATGCCATCACCACCCTCAACGACCAGGGCTTCCACTTTAAGGTGCATCCGCCGCAACTGCACAACGGCGACGGGCCTAAGAGCAACGAAGATACCGAGGCCATGATCATGTGCTTCGATACTGACAGCGGCAAGGTCTTCATGAACATCGCCATGCACTACAAGCGCCGCCGCCGCGGGGAGCAGATTTAGTTCTCGGTTCTCAGTTTTCGGTTCTCAGTTCTGGGTTCCCAGTTCTCGGTTCCCAGTTCTCGGTTGCCGACCTCTGGCTGTCAGCTCTCAGTTCTCACGTGTCAGTTTTCACTGGCAAAGCGAAAATCTTGCTTGGAGAGTCGTGTAAAAAACTGTCGGCTGGGCGCCGAGAGCTGTTGACTGAGAACTGAGAACCGAGAACTGAGAACTGCCTCTACGGTCCTGGCAGCACAAACACCGGCTGCTGCGGCGGGGGTGGAAGGGTTGCGGTGAGTGGGGCAAACGAACTTACCGGCGCGGCAAGGTCCGTCACCAGGCTGTCGTTGATCGTGTTAAGTGAGTGAATCACTCCGGCATCGCAGCTGGAAATGTAAACCCGGTTGCTGTTCGCGGAAGAAGTCGCATAAGTGCGGAATCGCACTCCTCCGGTCTGAGTAAATAACGCGTTGCCCGGATTGCAAACCTGCTGCACCGGACTGGTAAGCGTAATCGTGCTCCGCACTGTATTGTTCGTGGTATTCACGATTGCTACCGACACCACCGAAAGGGCGCAGGGAATCGCCTTGACGGGGCAGAGCGGGTTCAGCGCCGGGGCGGTTATCTGCTGGCTCGGAATGTAGGCCTTCAGCCCGTTTGCCAGCACCGTTATGGAAGTCGGACTCGCCAGCGGTACGGTCAGAGTCTTGAGCGCGACCGGCGGGTCCACCGAGGCGTCGAAAACCCATAGATTATTGCTGCTGCTGCCGTCCACCACGTATAACCGGTTGAACTGTTTGTCCAGCACCATGTGCAACGGCGAGGTGCCCGCCGGCAAAGTCGTAACCACGGCATCGCTGGTTGTATCAATTACCGAAACTGTTCCCGAACCCTGGTTGAGCACATAAAGTTCCAGTCCGTCCGGGCTCAACAGCGCCCATATGGGGGAGTTCCCTACTGGAACGGTGTTGATTACCGCGTCGCTGCCGGTGTCAATCACCGACACGTCTGCGCTGCCCTGGTTCACCGCATACAGTTTCTTGCCGTCGACGGTTTCCGCCAGTGCCACCGGCGTGGTTCCCACTGGCACTATTGTGATCAACGCATTCTGTGTCGCCTCAATCACTCCCACGCTGTTGGCGCCGGCATTCGCTACGTACATTCTTGATGTCTGGGTGGTCGCCAGGAACACCGGCTTCGAACCGCTCGGCAGATTCAGTACGGTAGGCGCCACGCTAGGCAGGCTGGGCAGATATGTGGTGACGGTATCGTCATCGCGGTTGGCCACGTAAATACGAGACTCGCCCGGAGGCAGGAAAGCCCCGTGTACCGGGCCTAAGCCCGTAGGCGTGGAAAATACAGCCGAATCGCCGGGAACATTGATCTGCAAAATGCTGCCGGCAGTGGCCGGCGCGTTCTGGTTGAGCGCGAAGGCAAACGAGGTGGCTTGCGGATCGCCCGGCGGTCCGGCAATGGGCACCGCCACTGGTCGGAATACGTCGCCGCAGCCAGTGGCAAACACGGCCAGCGCCAGCACCAACAGCAGGCCGCTGCTTCTGCTCAGACCCCTCCACCACACCTGGGAAATCTTCATCACTAGCTCTGCTTGAAGTGAGTGCTATTGTAGCGGGAAAGTGTGCCTCGGCGCTAATGGCGTGGCGATTGGAGCGCCAGCGTGTCGCCGGCTGTCTGGGCAGCCCATTCAAAGTCGAACTGCTTTGGAGCCGTTGTTAATTGACGCAGTTGCAATCAGAGGCCGGAATTCAGCCGCGAAGCGGCGCAAGAATGTAGCCCCGGACGCAAGTCCCGTGTAAAAGTAAAATCGGGCCGGAGCCCCAGCGGGCGAAAGCCCAGCTCTTACCCACGAAACTGCTCACACCCGGTTGATCAGCGTCGCCACATAAGCCGCCCCGAACCCGTTGTCAATGTTCACCACCGTCACATTGGAAGCGCACGAATTCATCATGCCCAGCAACGCTGCCAGCCCGTCGAACGATGCCCCATAGCCGATGCTGGTAGGCACGGCGATTACCGGTACCCCAATCAGCCCGCCCACCACGCTGGGCAGCGCGCCTTCCATGCCGGCGCACACAATTACCACCCGCGCCCGCGCCAGCGCCTTCCGGTGCGCCAGCAGGCGATGAATGCCGGCCACACCCACATCGTAAAAATGCTCCACGCTGTTGCCCATCAGCTCAGCCGTGACCACCGCCTCTTCCGCCACCGGCACGTCGCTGGTTCCGGCGGAAACTACGGCAATACTGCCCTTGCCATAAAGTTTGCGCTCGCGCCGCAGCGTGATCGCCCGCGCCAACTCCCGGTACTCGGCGCCGCGCGCCTTCTTCTTCACCGCCGCGAACTGCTCTTTGGTCACCCGCGTGGCCAGCACGTTCTTGGAGTGCCGCGCCAGCCGCGCAAAAATCTCCCCCACCTGCGCTGGCGTCTTGCCCTGCCCCAGGATCACCTCCGGCATGCCCACTCGCAACGCTCGGTGATGATCTACCTTGGCGAAGTCAAGGTCCTCGAACGGCAAATGGCGCAGCAACTCCACTCCCTCATCCGGCGAGACCTTCCCGCGCCGTACCTGTTCGAATAGTTTTCGTAGCTTGTCCGCGTTCATGAGGGGAGAAACAGGAGAAACAGTACCTAGTACCTGGTTCCCAGTTCTCGCTTCGGAACTCTCCCTCTGAGCAATTAGGTACTGGGTACTACCTACTGAGAACTGAGAACCGGGAACTAACAACTGCTACTTAATCTCTTTCATCGGCAGCAGCGAACCATAATCCTGCCCTTGCGGATTCACGGCGCGCGCCACTAACGCGTCAAAGGCTCCGCGCACCTCGGGATATTTGGCCACAAACGCCTTGATTACGGTCATGTTCTCCTGAAACGTCTTGTTCACATCGGAGATGTCCGGCACCTGGTAGCGGATCACCAGGTCCATATCCTGGCCCACGGGCACGGGAAACACCTGCACCAGTTTATAGGTCTGCCCGCCCATCGCATTGTCCACCGGTCCGCTCACCGGCAGGTCCTTGGGCACTACCTGCTGGGTTTCGTCGTAGATTTTGTCCAGTTGCGGCGTGCCCATGAAGTCCACCGGGGAAAGCAGTTGCCGCGCCTCAATCAGGTAGAAGTAGGCGTTCAGCGTCTGGCCTTGCGCCTTGTACTGCCGCGCTTTGTCCCAGAACCACTGCCCGTCGTGGCCGTTGATGGTCTCCGGCCGCACGTAGTATCCCGCCAGCTTCCAGCTTGCCGATGCCAGCGCCGCCTCCGGGTTCTCGCTCTGCGCGTTGCTTGTGCCTGCCGCCGTCTGCGCCTCCAGAATCATGGTCACGCTGTACCGGGCTGCTTTCGCCGTCGTCACGTCCTGAATTACTACGCCGTAGGTTCCCGGCGGCAGATTGGGAATGGAAAAGCCGACTCGGTCCGGCGAGTTATAGATGCCGCAGAAAAACTCCGCCTTCTCCAGCGGCGCCGTGCCCGAGGCTTCCAGCACGTAGGGTGTGCGTACCGTGCTTTGAACCCCGGCAAAATCCTGCTTGTGATCGTTTACTGCCGCTTCCACTCCCCCAAAACTGGCCGCCAGGCTCGGAATAGCGTTCTGCTTTAAGCTGGCGCTATCACCCGTCGCCGCCATCTGAAAGTAGCGCTTACCCGTGTTCTGCAGCGTGGATACGGCATTTGCCCCCATATCGGAAGCAGTCAGGCAAGCTTCTTGCGCCCGGGCAGCCGGGCTCAACCCCAAAACCAGGCAACAAGCAGCTAAAAAAACTACATCAGGGCGTGCAAGACAACACAGTCTTTTCGTTCTCATCATAGCCAAGTCCGCTGAGTGGGCCACTACTGGTACGATGCCAAATCCGGCTACTCAGATGCAAGCAAACGCATATGGTACAGCCACTTAGATGTAACTCTGGTCACGTTACCTCGGCCCCGCCGCGGGAGTGCTACAATTTAGCTGGCCCGCTACCCCGCGGATCCTACTCCCCAGCGCAGCCGTTTCCCATGTTCCATTCCCGGCAATTCGCGATTATCTTCGTCGTCCTTG
>DATEGM010000327.1:0-9396 GCA_035280085.1 Terriglobales bacterium | reverse complement strand
GGGGTGCCAATGAAGATGATATTGTCCCGTAGCAAACGAGAATAGATGTCGTAAGCCCGTTCGCCACGTCCCGTTTGTTCAATCACCATTGGTACTAACATCATCTGTGGATCTTTCACATTCACCTGCCTGCCACACTCCTCCCAACCACGCCTGGTTGAGTTTGGGGGAGAATCGAAAAAAGCCTGCCCTTTCAGGCAGACTGATTATAGAGAAAATCGAGGGTCTTCTCGCTGCGGAGTCTATTTCGGATTCTATCGAGGGCTCCATCGCGTGTCAAACGAGCGCGCACTGATTCCACCGGCTGTTTGGCCTGCCCGGCGATGGCTTCCACCTCTTTCTCCACCTCCTGCTCGTCCACCTGGATGTTCTCGGCGTCGACAATCTTCTCCAGCAGCAACGAAGCCTTTACCTCCTGCAGCGCGGTCTGGCGCTGCCCCGCCCGCAAACGGTCAAAATCCATTTTCTTTACTTGCTCGGGACGCATGCCCTGCGCCACCAGCGCGCGTAGCCCGCGATCGAGCCGCACATCCACCTGCCGCTCCACCATGGCTTCCGGCACTTCAAAATCGTGCCGCTTCACCAGTTGATCAAGCAGTTTCTCCTTACCGTCGCGCTCAGCGGTGCGTCGCTTCTCCACTTCCAGGTGCTCCCGCACTCCCTTAGTTAATTCCTCCAGGCTGGCAAATTCTCCCACCTGCTTGGCAAACTCGTCGTTGACCTCGGGCAAGTGCTTTTGCTTGATCCCGTGAACTTTTACCGTGTAGGTGAAGGTCTTACCGGCCAGCCGCTCTTCGTTGAAATCCTTTGGGTAGGTGACGTCAAAGGTGCGCTCCTCGCCCGCTGCAACGCCGCGCAGGTTCTCCGTGAACTCGGCCATGGTGTTGGCCCCGCCGATTTCCACCATTACCTCGTCCACGTTTACCGGCTTGGAGCCGGGCTCTTTGGGGACTCCATTGAACGACACCTGGGCGAAGTCTCCGTCGGCCAGCGCCCGCCCTTCCACCGGGGTGTAGCTGGCGTGTTGCTCCCGCAGATTCTTGAGCGCGTCCTCCACTTCCTGCTCGGAAACGGTGGTGTCGGGCTTGTCCACACGCAATTCCTTGTAGCCGCTGACCGCGATCTCGGGCAGTACCTCAAAGCTGGCTTTGAAGCGCAGCGGTTCGCCTTCCTGAATGTGCAGGTCGGTAATGCGCGGCTGCGACACCGGGTGCAGCCCCTGCTTTTCGGCTTGCTCGCGGAAGTAGCGGGGCACCAGGTTTTCCACAATGTCGGTTTTGATGTCCTCGGCGAAGCGCTGGCGGATCAAGCCGCTGGGAACATGTCCGCGGCGGAATCCAGGCAGGCGGGCCAGCTTCTGGTAGCGCTGGATCAGGTTTTCGGTTTCGCGCGCCACCACCTCAGCGGGTACTTCCACCTGCAGTTCGCGCTTACAGCTATCTTTGGTTTCGGTAGGGCTCACAAAACCTCACCACTCCTTTGAATATAAAGAGAGCGGCAAGGCGCGGTCAAACCCTCGGAGGGGTAACCAGGAGCCGTTGGTAATGGCGGCTGACTTAACCCCATTACGAAGGGCGTAGGACCACCTGGAGGGGCTTTGTGGCGAGGGCACAGGGCTACCCGTGAGCAGGGCTGGGCAGAGCCCCGCCCGAATGATTGCCTGCACCGGGGCCGGGCCGCCTGTCTCAGGTGTGCACAACATTGCGCAACAGTTGTTGGGCGGGTCCCCTGCTCTTTTTTATTGACATTCACACGACCCCGGCACAGCATTGCGCCAGCAGCCGCGCGAGTGGTTATCTTACCCACCTTCTCACACTCGCTGGCAACCGTTCTGGCCGACCGAGTCCACTTCTAGAGCGGAGATAGCTCGGATTGCGGAGATCACTATGCGCCTCCCCATGACACACCTGGTGGTGTTCAGCTTGCTCCTTATGTCAGCAGCCGCCTGGTCCCAGCGTACGAACTCGTCCCCGCGTTCAGGGGTTTCAACCAATACCGAGGCACAGACGGCACCCTGGGCTCCGACAGCGTCGGACCTGAAATTTCACAAGCTTCCGCCCAAGCCGGGTGAGAGCGTAGAGGACCAGCAACTGCAAGAGGCGGAGAAGGAGAAGGCGCTGCTCAAGCAGGACGCGGCAAGGCTTCTCAAATTGATCGCCGAGGTCAAGGACGATCTTGATGATAGCCCGGCGGGAACGGTTGGTTCAGACGACCTCAAGAAGAGCGAGGAAATCGAGAAGCTGGCAAAAAAGCTGCACAAATCGTTCCAAAGCGAAACCAAGTGATAGATGTGAGAAAGACACGCTCCAGACTGGGCGGGATGGTCACGATTGCTTGCGCATTATTGCTCCCCGTGAAGCTTCTGGCCGGGAGCAAGAGTGATCCTGCACCCTCGACAGAACGAATCAGCGCGCTCAACTTCGTGAAAACCTTAAATGCAGCCGAGCGCAGCTTTCTGCATTCGCACGGGCGTTACGCCAGTTTTGACGAGCTGTTGAAATCGGGGCAGAACGAACAAAGTACGCATGGATCGCCGCAGGACCCTGGCCCTCTGCAAGGCGATTCGGAGCCGCTTCCCGGATTCCACTTTCGCTTCATCATCGCCTCAGATGGTTCGGCATATGAAATATCGCTCACCGAGATGGGCGTGCCTTGCGGTTTAACGCTCTTTAGTAGCGAAAGCGGCGCCCTCTACGAGGGCAAGACTGTGGAATGCGCGGCAGGAATGGCACGCCCTTTGCCGGCCTCATTGGCTCCTGCCGACGTGGATGAATTCGTCCCGCCGGCCCGTACCGATGTACCCTGCCCATTGCCCAAGCTCCTGCAGGAAGCCAGCCGCCGGGTGGAGGAGTTGGCGGCGAACTTACAACGCTTCAGCGCGCGCGAGCAGATCGAGCACATGGAGGTGCCGAAGAGAGGCCACCTCCGCACCATGACCAGACACACCTTCAATTATGTGGCGCAGATTAACCAGCAGGCGGGCGCTCCTAGCGTGGAGGAATTTCGCAGTGGTACATCCCCGGAAGTGACCGCCGACACTGCTGTTTATGACACCGGGAGCGCAGCATTCGCCTTCATTTTCCACCCCAGTTACATCGGGGATTTTGCCATGACCTGCGAGGGACTGGCCCAGTCTGGAGCGCGCCCCGCCTGGCAGGTGCATTTTGCCCAGCGCTCTGACCGGCCAAACCAGTTCCACGCATTGCACCGGGACAATGGATACTTCCCGCTCAGCTTGAAGGGGCGGGCCTGGATTTCGGCTGATACCTACGAAGTGCTCCGCCTGGAAACCGATCTACTAGAACCGCAGAAAAAGGTTCGGCTGCAACGAGAACACATGGCCATCGAATACGGCCCGGTAGACTTCCGCAAAGGAACCGTCCGTCTCTGGCTACCCCAGCTCACTGACTTGTACATTGATTACGGCGGCCACCGTTATCAGCGCCGGCACAAGTTCAGCGATTTCGAGCTCTTCTGGGTGGAATCCGCAGAAGTCGTGAAAGGCCCCAAGCCGCCCGACCCCTCACCAAAAAACTAAAACAATCTGCAGCGGCCAGCCTGACCGAGGAAGCCTCTCACTCGGTACGTAGGGGCTACGAGGCCGCCGCTTTCTCCGGCGGTTGTTCTTCCTCGCCACGCCGCTCCGGCCGCAGCAGAGGGAAGAGAATCACGTCCCGGATTGTGGGTGAGCCCGTCAGCAGCATGGCAACCCGGTCAATGCCCACCCCGCATCCCCCAGTGGGCGGCAACCCATACGACAGCGCCCGAATGTAGTCCTCATCCATCTGGTGGGCTTCCTCGTCGCCGCGCTCGCGCTCCGCCAGTTGCATTTCGAATCGCCGCCGCTGTTCCTCGGGATCATTGAGTTCGCTGAAGCCGTTGGCAATCTCCATGCCTCCGGCAAAAATCTCGAAGCGCTCCACCCACTCCGGCTCGTCCGGTTTGTTCTTGGAGAGCGGCGAAACCGCCACCGGGAACTCGTAGATGCTGGTCGGCTGCACCAGATGCTCTTCCGCCACCGCCTCAAAAAGGTCGGCAATGGTTCGTCCCACCGGAGCGCTGGGGTCGTAGGGCATGTGCTCATGTACCGCATTGAAACGCTTGATCAGCGCGGCCACGCGCTCGCCCGAGGCGAAGTCGCTCATTTGCGGCTTGGAGCCGGCCGCTTCCGGCCAGAACTTAATGATGGCTTCGCGCATGGTCAGCCGCTGCCAGCGGCTGCGGTCGAAATCCACCTGCTTGCCGTCGTAGGTCACCGAGGTGCTGCCTGCAACTTCGCGCGCCGCCTGCTCCAGCAGTTCCTCGGTGAGCGCCATTACCTCGCGGAAATCGGCATAGGCCTGGTAGAACTCCAGCATGGTGAACTCGGGATTCCAGCGCCACCCCAAACCCTCATTGCGGAAGTTGCGGTTAATCTCGTAAACCCGGTCCAGCCCGCCCACGGTAAGGCGCTTCAGGTATAGCTCCGGCGCGATGCGCAGGTAGAGGTCCATATCCAGCGTGTTGTGGTGGGTGATGAACGGCCGCGCCACTGCGCCCCCGGCGATCGGCTGCATCATCGGTGTTTCCACTTCGATATAGCCGCGGCGGTTCAGGAAGTCGCGGAACGACTGCACCAGCTTGCTGCGCTTAATGAAGACCTCGCGCACCTCCGGGTTCATGATCAGGTCCAGGTAGCGCTGCCGGTAGCGCAGCTCCACGTCGGTCAGCCCGTGCCACTTTTCCGGCAAGGGCAAGAGGTCCTTTACCAGGAAGGTGAGCGTTTCCACGTGCACGGTCAGCTCGCCGGTGCGGGTGCGGAACAGGTAGCCGCTGACGCCGATGTAGTCGCCCAGGTCGAGCAACTTGTAGAGCTCAAATCCTTTTTCGCCGACCGCGTCCTTTTTCACATAAATCTGCAGACGCTGTCCGTTCTGCTGCAGGTGGGAAAAGCCTGCCTTGCCCATCAGGCGGATCGCCATGATGCGCCCGGCCACGCGCACGTTCACGCGGGCAGCCTCCAATTCTTCCGCAGTCTTGCCACTGAACTCCGTGAGGATCTGTGGGATGGTGTGGGTGAAGTCGAAGAGCGTGGGATACGCCGGCTGCCCCAGCGCTTCAATTTGCTTCAGTTTCTGCCGGCGCAGCTCATAGATGTTCTCGTCGAGGGCCACGAGCGAATTATAAATGGAGCGGTAGCCGACAGCTGGTCGTTAGTAGTTAGTCCTCGATCCTCAAGCGTTAATCGGCAGTCGTTGCCGTTTGCAGTTGACTCAAAAAGGTGTGGTTTTCACGCCGGGCGAAGCTGGCCTCGAAATGACTCGCCCGTTAGGGCAAAATGAAAGTAGCCCGCCACTTCAGTGGCGGGTTAGTGACAAGGTAGATTTCCAGTCCCGGCACGGACGGCTGAGAATGAATCGGTCGACCGATTCAGCCGTGCCTACGGCACTTCTTTCTCGCGCTCGTACCATCCCGCCACTGAAGTGGCGGGCTACTCTCAGTCGTCCGCTGGACGTAGTATGGTTTCTGGCGATGGCGCACGTCGCCACAGGGAAACGCCGCCTTGCTGGGCTGCGGCCCGGGTCGTAAGCCGGCTGGCACTGGCGCGGTTGCGAACCACGAACGGCTGACGACCAACTACCATCTACCAACTACGAAGTAGTGCCACCCATCACATCCCCGCTGTGAGCTTCTTCCATTGAAGCCACGCCCTGCTCGGCGTATATTTACGGGTTAATCAGCCAGCCATTGCATTCGGGGTCCAGCGCTTATGCCACAAAATTACGTGCCCATCTTCCTCTTCATGGGGGTGGCCTTCGCGATTCCCGCGGTCACGCTGGTCCTGTTCAAGCTGGTGCGCCCGGAAAACCCCCACAAAACCAAGCTCATGCCCTATGAGTGCGGCATTACCCCAGTGGACGACGCCCGCGGGCGCTACACCGTCCGCTTCTATATCGTCGCCATCCTCTTCGTGGTTTTCGATGTGGAGACCATCTTCCTGCTCCCCTGGGCCGTTCGCTACCGCTGGCTGGGCAAATTCGGACTGCTCGAGATGGGCATTTTTCTCGGCATCCTGATCGTCGGCTATATCTGGATTTGGAAAAAGGGCGCCCTGGAATGGGTCTAACGGACCGGGGCGAAGCCGGTTGCCGCAGTGCAATGAAGATCACCACAGCCCGTGAGCTTGTTTCGTTGACACTGCTGTTTGCCCACTGTTAAAACTTATGCGACTTTTCAAGCAGTCTTTTGGTTTGTCCCCAGGGAAAATGGCGTAACCATGCCTGACGAGACCAAGGGCAATACCTCCCCGGATAAAGACCAGCAGCCGGCACCGCAAGCGCCGTCGTCCTCTGCCCCCAGCGCGCCCAAGCCCGGCACACCGCCTGCGCAGGCGGCCAAACCGCCGGTCACCGTGCCTCCCAAGCCAGCGGCTCCTCCTGCGCCGCCCAAGCCCGCCGGCCCAGTCCCGTTGCCGTGGGAATCGGAGATGGTGAGCCAGCTTAAGCAGCGCTTCGGCTCCGGCATCGGCGACGCCAGCACCTACCTGGGCCAAAGCTACATGGTGGTGGATCGCTCGGTGGTTTACGACGCTCTGCAGCAACTCCACGACGAAGAAGAGTTCAATTACCTGGTGGACTGCACCGCCACCCACTACCCGCAGCGCCCGCAGCCTTTCGAGGTCATCTGGATCCTCTATTCCTTCAAACGCAACGAGCGCATCCGGGTGAAGACCATGCTCGCCGAAGGCGAAGCCGCACCCAGCGTCGTTCCCCTGTGGAGCACCGCTAACTGGCTGGAGCGCGAAGTGTACGACATGTTCGGCATCCGCTTCGACGGTCATCCCGACCTGCGCCGCATTCTCCTGCCCGAGGACTGGAAGGGCTTTCCTCTGCGCAAGGACCACAGCATCATCCAGCAGGACCAGGAGTGGGTGCAGATCAACCTGGGGATTGAGAGCGGCCAATGAGCGATCCCACCAGGACCGCCGGCGCCTCCCACCTCGATTTGGACGAGCGCGAGCACACTTTCCTTGACGCCAATGAGCTGGTCCTCAATATGGGGCCGCAGCACCCCTCCACCCACGGCGTGCTGCGCGTCATCCTCAAGCTGGACGGCGAGAAGGTGCGCGGCACCGAATGCGTCATCGGCTACTTGCACCGCGGAGTGGAGAAAATCGCGGAGAACCGCACCTACACCATGTTCAATCCCTACGTGGATCGCATGGACTATGTGGCTGCGGTATCGAACGGATTGGGCTACTGCGAAGCAGTCGAGAAGCTGCTCAACATCGAGGCGCCGCCGCGGGCCAACTACGTTCGCGTCATCCTGACCGAACTCAATCGGCTGGCCAGCCACATGCTCTGGCTGGGTACGCATGCGCTTGACATCGGCGCCATTACGCCGCTGTTCTATACCTTCCGCGACCGGGAAGAGATCCTCAAAATTTACGAGAAATATTGCGGGGCGCGCCTCACCACCCACGCATTCCGCATTGGCGGATGCCAGTACGAGACCTACGACGGATTCGAGACGGACGTGAGAAAGTTCGTCACCTTCGTCACCCCCAAGATTGACGAATACGAAGAGCTGCTCACCACCAACCGCATCTGGGTGGAGCGGACCAAAGGCGTGGGCGTCCTCTCCGGTCCCGACTGCATTGACCTGGGCGTAACCGGGCCGGTGCTGCGCGCCAGCGGCGTCAAGTGGGACATCCGCAAGGCCAAGCCCTACGCGGCTTACTCCCAGTTTCAGTTCGAAATTCCCACCGGCCAGAACGGCGACACCTACGACCGGTACCTGGTGCGCATAGCCGAGCTACGCCAGTCGCTGCGCATTGTCAGCCAGGCGGTAGAGGGCATCCCCGAGGGGCCCATCATGGCCAAGGTGCCCAAAGTGCTGAAGCCGCCGGTGGGCGAAATCTACCACTCCATCGAGGCGCCCAAGGGCGAACTGGGCTACTTCATCGTGAGCGACGGCTCCACCCAGCCTTACCGCGTGCGCGTCCGCCCGCCTTCCTTCGTGAACCTGCAGGCGCTGGACAAGATGGTCCGCGGGCAACTGGTGGCTGACGTGGTGGCAGTGATCGGCACCCTCGACATCGTTCTGGGCGAGGTGGACCGCTAATGCTGCAGTACATTACCGGCTACCTGAATTCGAATGTCACACCCGGCCAGGCAGGGAACTGGGTGTGGGCCCTCATCTACATTCTTCTCATTTTTCTTGGTATTTCGCTGGCGGTGATGGGCATGGTGTGGCTGGAGCGCAAGGTGCTCGCCCACATGCAGGTTCGCCTTGGCCCCATGCGCGTCGGCCCGCATGGCCTGCTCCAGCCCATCGCCGACTCACTCAAGCTGCTGCTGAAGGAAGACATCATCCCCGAGAGCGCCGACAAGCTGGTCTTCTGGCTGGCGCCGCTGATGGTGGTGATTGCCGCCTTTACCGTATTCATCGTCATTCCTTTCGGGCCCACTCACGCTGTCACCGACATGAACATCGGCATTCTCTTCATGCTCGGGGTCTCGTCGCTTGGGGTGCTCGGCATCATCATGGCGGGCTGGGCTTCCAACTCGCACTACCCGCTGATGGGCTCCCTTCGCTCCAGCGCGCAGATGGTTTCCTATGAGATCGCCATGGGCCTGGCTGTGGTTTCCGCCGTGCTCATGACCAGCTTCAACGCCGGCGGCAACGGCACACTCAGCATGATCGGCATAGTGCAGGCGCAGGCGGCACAGCATATCTGGTTCGCCTTCAAATTCTTCCCCCTGGGGCTGATCGCGCTCTTTGTCTTCGCCGTGGCCATGGTGGCGGAGACCAACCGTGCTCCGTTTGATCTGCCCGAAGCTGAATCGGAACTGGTGGCCGGCTTCCACACCGAGTACAGCGGATTCCGCTGGTCGCTCTTCTTCCTGGCCGAATACACGGCCATGCTGGCCGTCTCCTCCATTGCCGTGACTTTGTGGCTGGGCGGCTGGATGCGGCCATTTCCTAGTTGGCACGGACCGGCCATCACTATCCCTTGGTTCTGGGAGCATGCCGCGCCGCTGGGCGCGGTGGACTTCGCTTTTTCGCTGCTGCCGGCAGTGTGCTTCTTTGCGCTAGCCGCTTTTGCTGCCATCGGCACTCTGCGCATGCCTAAGCACCCGCTGATGAAAATCCAGAAAGGCGGCCTGGGCGCGCTGGCCCTGGTGCTGGCCGGCATCGGCCTGGTGCTGCTCATCCCGCCGGTGCGGGACCGCATTCAGGACATCTTCTGGTTCGTGGCCAAAGTTGCGGTCTTTATGTATCTCTACATCTGGTATCGCGGCACCTTCCCCCGCTATCGCTTTGACCAGCTGATGAAGCTGGGATGGAAGGTCATGCTGCCCATGGGACTGGGCGTGCTTATCGCTACCGCCGTGGTGGGGGTGCTGGTATGAA
>DATEGM010000326.1:0-7410 GCA_035280085.1 Terriglobales bacterium | reverse complement strand
CAGGCCATCGGGGCCGTTGGCCATGATGTAAGCGAGCGCGCGCACGTGCATGCCGAAGTTGCCGTAGAAGGCGCGCACCCGGCCGATGGACTGCGGACGGTTATAGTCAAAGCCGAGCGTGCCATCCGCCTTGGTGACAATCACCGGCACGGGCAGGAAGGGCTCCAGAAAATCCTTGCAGGCCACCGGCCCGGAGCCCGGCCCGCCGCCGCCATGGGGCGTGGAAAATGTCTTGTGCAGATTCAGGTGCATCACGTCCACGCCGAAGTCGCCGGGGCGCACCTTGCCCACCAGCGCGTTCATGTTGGCGCCATCCATATAAAGCAGGCCGCCTTTGCCGTGGAGGATGTCGGCAATCTTGTGGATCTCCTGCTCGAACACGCCCAAAGTATTGGGATTGGTGAGCATGAGGGCGGCGACGTCTTCGTTCATCTGCGCCGCCAGCGAGGCCACGTCCACCATCCCTGCTGAATTGGACTTAAGATTCTCGACCGCATAGCCGGCCATGGCGGCAGTGGCGGGATTAGTACCGTGGGCCGAGTCGGGAATTAGAATCTTCTTACGTGGATTACCCTGCTTCTGCAGAAAAGCGCGCACCAGCAGGATGCCGGTGAGCTCGCCGTGCGCCCCAGCCGCGGGCTGCAGGGTGATGGCGTGCATGCCGGTGATCTCCAGGAGGCAATCGCTCAGCGTCTTGAGAATGCGCGCTGCACCCTGAGAAATGCGCTCCGGCTGGTAAGGATGACCGTTGGCCAAGCCCTCAAAGCGGGACACCGCCTCATTCACCCGCGGGTTGTACTTCATGGTGCAGGAGCCCAGCGGGTACATGCCCAGGTCAATGGCGTAATTCCAGGTGGAAAGGCGGGTAAAATGGCGGATGATTTCGATCTCGCTGACCTCGGGCATGTATCCCAGGTCGGCGCGTTCGGCTTCGCCCAGCAGTTCGGCCGAATCCACTTCCGGAACATCCAGCGGGGGCAGCTTCCAAGCCACCTTGCCGGGCGAGGATTTTTCGAAGATGAGGCCTTCGTTCTGATTGACGTGACGGGTGGCTTTTTTGACCGGGCTCATCGCACCACCTCCGGCTCCGGCTCTGGTCGTCGCCTTCCCTTGGTTTCGGCGCGAGCCAGCGTGGCCGCGACCGCGTCAATGGAAGCGCGGGTCGTGGTTTCAGTGCAGCACCATAGCGCCGCATTACCCAGTTCGGGGTAAAACTTCTTGAGCGGAAAGCCACCCACGATGTTTTCTTCCAGGAGGCGGCTGTTGATGAGGTAAGGATCTTCCGCGGTCTGCAGAACAAACTCATTGAAGTGCGGCGCGCCGGCGAACAGCACTTTGCCGTGGCGTGCAAAATGCTTGCTGGCGTATGCGGTTTTAGCAAGATTCTGGGTGGCGAGTTCTTTCAGCCCTTCGCGGCCGTAGACCGTCATAAAAACATTGGCCATAAGCGCGATCAGGGCCTGGTTGGTGCAGATATTGGAGGTGGCCTTCTCGCGGCGAATGTGCTGCTCACGAGTGGCGAGCGTGAGCACATAGCCGCGCTTGCCATGCTTGTCGCGGGTTTCGCCCACCAGGCGCCCCGGCATCTGACGAACATATTTTTCGCGGGTGGCAATCACACCGGCGTAGGGGCCGCCGAAGCCTAGGGGCACGCCAAAGGATTGCGCCTCCATGGCGACGATGTCGGCCTGGGCAGGAGGCTTCACGATGCCCAGCGAAACCGCCTCGGAGATGGCGACCACCAGCAGCGCGCCTTTGCCATGGACAAGCTCGGCCAATGCGGGCACGTCTTCGATGGTGCCGAAGAAGTTGGGGGACTGCATTACCAGGCAGGCGCAGTCGTCGCTGAGAGCCCGCTCCAGTTCCGACATTTTGAGGCGACCGTCCTCGCCGAAGCCCACCGTGGTCAGCGGCATGTCCTGATGCTGGCCGTAGGTGGCCAGCACCTCACGGTATTCCGGGTGCACGCTGCGGGCGATCACGACGCGGCGGCGGCCGCTCACGCGCATGGCCATCATGGCGGCCTCCGCGGTGGCAGTGGAGCCGTCGTACATGGAGGCGTTTGCCACCTCCATGCCGGTGAGTTCGCAGATCATGGTCTGGAATTCAAAAATGGATTGCAGCGTGCCTTGCGAGATTTCCGCCTGGTAGGGGGTGTAGGCGGTGAGGAACTCGCCTCGCGAAATGATGGTGTCAATCACCACCGGGCGGTAATGGTGGTAGGCGCCCGCGCCGAGAAAGCTGGGCAAGCCCTTGCCGTTCTCGCGCGAGCACTTCTGGAACCACTCCACGATTTCCGGCTCCGACATCTGCCGCGGCAGGCGCAGCTCACGGTTGAGGCGGTATTCGGAGGGGATGGGAGCGAACAGATCATCAATGGAGCGCGCCTCAATGGCACGCAGCATCGCTTCGCGGTCCGCCGGCGATTTAGGAAGATAGCGCATGAGTTAATTGAGTAATTGGGTAATTTGATAATTGTGTAATTGAAAATCGTTGCGCAAGCAGCGAAGCACAATCCAGCACTGCTCTTTACAATTTACTAAATTACTCAATTACTCAATTCTAATGCGTTTCTTCGGCCACGAACTTCTCGTAATCGTCGGCCGAGAGCAACCCGTTCAATTCCTTCGGATCTTTCAGTTTGAGCTTGAGCATCCAGGAACCATGCGCATCGGAGTTGATCTTTTCCGGCGCCGTGGCCAGTTCCTGGTTCACCTCGGTGACCGTGCCGGAAGCCGGGGCGTAAAGGTCGGAAACCGCTTTGACCGACTCGACGGTGCCAAAGCTCTTGCCGGCGGTCAGTTCGGCGCCGATCTTGGGGAGTTCGACGAACACGATGTCGCCGAGCGACTCCTGGGCGTAATTGGTGATGCCCACGGTAGCGGTGGCGCCGTCCGGCTTAATCCATTCGTGTTCTTTGGTGTATTTGAAATCCTTGGGATAGGCCATGCGATCTCCGAATCAGTCGTCCCTCCGGGACTTCACCTTGCTTATCTGCCGATCCCGCCACTTAAAGTGGCGGGCTACTTTCAGTCGCCCTTTGGGCTGCTTTGTATCCAAAGCTTGCTGATTTTTTCCCGGGACCCTCGGCGTCGTTGGCGGTTCTCATTTCTTGGGGCGCCTGTAGAAGGGTGTCGGCACCACCTTCGCGCCCACTCCTTGCCCGCGAATCTCAACCTTCAATTGCGAGCCGACCTCAGCCAAACTGGGCGGCACATACGCCAAAGCTATGTTCTTCTTTAAAAACGGGGCATGCGAGCCGCTGGTCACGTAGCCCACTTCCCTTCCGCCTTCGTCCAGCACCTTGTAGCCGTCGCGGGCAATGCCACGTTCCACCACCTCCAACCCCACCAGGGTGCGCTTCAGGCCGGCAGCGTGGGCGCGTTCCAGGGCCGAGCGGCCGACAAAGTCGCCCTTCTCCATCTTACAGAATCGGTCCAGTCCGGCCTCCCAAACATTGATGGTTTCGGAAATTTCATGTCCGTACAGGGGAAGCTTGCCCTCGAGGCGCAGAGTGTTGCGGGCGCCTAATCCGCAGGGCAGGGCGTTGAATTCCCGGCCGGCATCCAACACCTGGTTCCAAACGCGAGCGCTGGTGGCTTCATCAGCGGGAACATAGATTTCAAAACCGTCTTCCGCAGTGTATCCGGTGCGGGCGATAAGGATATTTTTCAGGCCGCACACGGCGCCATGCGTGAACCAGTAGAACTTCACCGCGCTCAAATTGGCGTCCGTCAGCTTCTGCAGCAGTTCCTGCGCGCGGGGGCCCTGGATGGCGATCTGGGTAAAGTCATCGCTCAGGTTTTCGGCGGCGCAATTGAACCCGCGAACGTTGTCGCGTACCCAGTTGAAGTCCTTCTCGCGCGTGCCGGCGTTGATGACCAGCAAAAATTCGCGCTCGCCAAGCCGGTGCACGATGACGTCGTCCACGAACGTGCCCTGCGGATAGAGCAGGGCCGAATATTGAGCCTGCCCGATGGCCAGGCGCGAGGCATCGTTGATGGTGATGTGCTGGGTGGCTTCCAGGGCCTCCGGGCCGGTGATGCGGATATCGCCCATGTGGCTGACGTCGAAGATGCCCACGCGGGTGCGCACCGCCAGGTGTTCGGCGATGATACCGCCCATGGCCGGGTACTCCACCGGCATGTCCCAGCCATTGAACTCCACCATCCTGGCGCCCATGCCGCGGTGCACCGCGTTCAGGGCAGTCTTGCGAATGGCGGGAGTGGTCTCGAGGCTGGAGGACAAAGGCGGAATTCCTCGCTGCGCTGACTGGGAACAGATGGAACTTGTTACGGTATCACGCGCATTTTGCAGGGGTCAAACTGCAATGATTTCACCACAGAGGACACAGAGCGCACAGAGGAAATTAGTGAAAAATCAAAAGTTTCATGGGGTATATTTGCTGACTGAGTCTGCAGCTCATTCGGGAAAACACCGCGGCAGCGGGGAATGCTTCTTGGTGCTGCAATGATTTTTCCTCCGTGCACTCTGTGTCCTCTGTGGTGAGATCTTGGGTTCCCGCGCGCACTTCGGTAACTTTCCAGCAGTAACAATGGGCGCTAGATTGGCGCCATGGACAGCACCCGGTTTCAGTGTGTCATTTGCGAGAAAGACGAGAAGCAGTGCACCTGCGACCGCTACTGCGCCATCTGCTTCGGCGAGGATGACCCGCGCCTGTGCCAGGACGGTTGCTACTACTGCCGCACCTGCCGGGAAGCATGCGATTACCAGGCGCAAGACTAAGGTTTCAAGGTTCAAGGTTTCGCAGGTTTCAAGGTCAAAGCTAAGGCACGTTAGTGAAACCTTGAAACATTGAAACTTTGAAACCTTCTAAATCACGACGGTTTCCTTATACTCCCCAAACACCTTCCGCAGCGTATCCGAAATTTCGCCAACCGTGGCGTAGGCCTCCACAGCGGAAACGATGTGCGGCATCAGGTTACGACCGGAGCGCGCGGCCTCTTCTATGCGGCGCAGGGCAGCTTCCCAGGAGCCCTGATCACGGCGCGCGCGGAGCGCCCGCACCCGCTCCACCTGCTTGGGTTCCAGCGCCTCGTTCACGTGGAAAATGGGGACGGTGTGTTCTTCCTCTGCGGCGAACCGGTTCACGCCCACCACCACCGCTTCCAGGCGGTCCACCGCCTGCTGGAATTCATAGGCGGCATTCTGGATTTCCTGCTGCACGTAGCCGCGCTCGATGGCGCGCAGCATGCCGCCCATGGCGTCAATCTTCTCCAGGTAGGTTTTAGCGCGTCTTTCAATCTCGTTAGTCAGCGATTCCAGGTAGTAGGAGCCGGCTACGGGATCAATGGTCTGGGGCACGCCGGATTCGTAGGCGATGATCTGCTGGGTGCGCAGGGCCACCCGTACCGCTTCTTCCGTGGGCAGGGCCAGGGCTTCGTCGAAGGAATTGGTGTGCAGCGACTGCGTGCCGCCCAGCACCGCCGCCAGCGCCTGCAGCGCGGTGCGCACAATGTTGTTCTCCGGCTGCTGGGCGGTGAGCGTGGAACCCGCTGTCTGAGTATGGAAGCGCAGCATCCACGAGCGCGGGTTGGCGGCATGGAAATGATCGCGCATCAGGCGCGCCCACATGCGGCGCGCGGCGCGGAACTTGGCCACCTCTTCCAGGAAATTATTGTGGCAGGCGAAGAAAAACGACAGCCGCGGTGCGAAGCGGTCCACGTCGAGGCCGGCGTCAATGGCCGCCTGCACATACGTCATCCCGTTTGCCAGAGTGAACGCTACTTCCTGCGCCGCCGTACAGCCAGCCTCGCGCATGTGATAGCCGGAAATGGAAATCGTGTTCCACTCGGGCACGTGCTGGTTGCAGTAAGCGAACAGGTCGGTAACGATGCGCATAGCCTGCTGCGGCGGATAGATGTAAGTGCCACGCGCGATGTATTCCTTCAGGATGTCGTTCTGGACCGTTCCCGAGAGCCGCCGCGGGTCCACCCCGTGCCGCTTGCCAACCGCCACATACAACGCCAGGAGAATGGAGGCGGTGGCGTTGATGGTCATGGAGGTGGAAATCGCGGCCAGGTCAATGTCCTGGAACAGCCGCTCCATGTCCTCGATGGAATCAATGGCCACGCCCACTTTGCCGACTTCGCCGGCGGCCAGCGGATGGTCGGAGTCGAGGCCGATCTGCGTGGGCAAGTCGAAGGCCACCGACAGGCCGGTGGTGCCGTGGCCGAGCAGGTATTTGTAGCGTTTGTTGGACTCCTCGGCGTCGCCCATGCCGGCGTACTGGCGCATGGTCCAGAGGCGGCCGCGGTACATGGTGGGCTGCACGCCGCGGGTGAATGGATATTGCCCCGGATAGCCGACGTCGTGCTCCTGGTCGAAGCCGGCCAGGTCCGCTGGAGTGTAAAGAGGATGGACGCTGATGTGAGAGGAGGTTTCCTGATTGCGCGGCAGGGAGGGCGTATCGGCTGGAAGCGGCTTGTCGTTTACTTCCTGCTGCAGCCCGGAGCCGGACTTCACATTCTCGGCCATGATCAGCCCCCGCTCAGGATTTCTTGCGCACGCGCCAGAAGGAGCTTACTCCAAAGTAGACGAACAGGAGCATAAAAGCGGCGGCCAACAGCAGGCGCTCACCGCTCACTTTACCGGCCTGGTACTTGGGATACTCATCCCACAGAGCTCCGCCTCCGAGCAGGGCCAGCGCCAGAAAGAAAAACCCGGTCACCTGCAGCCAGAGCAGGCTTAGTACGCGGCGAAAGTGGGAGAAAGTTACTTGCGCTGCGCGCGTAACGGCCGAAACTCGCCGGCTGCGGCCCGCCTGTCGCGCCGCTACTCTGGTAGCTACCCGCGCTACTAAGCCGATTTTACGAGCTGTGGAAATCCCGGATACTTGGCCCACCAGGGCATTTTACCAGTCTGCCTGGGCAGGGTTCTTGGCGGTTAAACGAAACGCAAGGGCCTGATTTGGCATCGAATGCTATAGAAGGGCTTAGGCCCGGGGTCAGGGTGGCCCGATTGGGGTAGGCGTGGATCAACAACTCAAGAAGCTGATCAAAGAACTGGGCGACGCCATCAGCGAGTCGCTGACCGAATCCGAGCAGATTGCCGACGTTATTTCCCGCATCAAGGCCGGCGGATACGACATCTTTCTAGTGCTCGAGGCCACGATAGGTTTTAACCGGCAAGACGAAAAACCCTCGCGCCGCCGCCCCACCATCACGGCCCGCACGCGGGTGCCCGAGTTCAAGCTCAATTCGCAAGACATGAAATTCCTCAAGTCGCTGAAGATCAGCGCCGACGATGCCGCCTAGCGGTGGTGTGAGCCGCTCAAACCCTCTCCGTACCGTTGGTTGTGCTAGCATCTAAGGTTTGCGCTGCGGCCGTTTGCCGCGGCTGAGCGCAGTCCAGCGGAGCCGCTATGAAGGATACCCTGGGAGTGCTGTT
>DATEGM010000325.1:0-7129 GCA_035280085.1 Terriglobales bacterium | reverse complement strand
ATTTCCGGTTCGAATTTGCCGCCGGGACGCGCCGCTCTTCGCTTCGCTCGCGCGTATGGCGGCCAGCCGGTCGCCACCGTCATCGCTTCGAATCTTCTCCTCAGCCCCATCGAAGCGGCCATGGCCAACGCCATGATGGCGCACGCTGATGAAACCGATGACTCGCACGGGTCTGCCCATGCTCATCTTGGTTGCGCGGTCGTACCGGCGGCGCTGGCCGCCGGCGAACAATCAGGCATTTCCGGAATGCACTTCCTTCGGGCCGTCACCCTTGGTTACGACGTGGGAGCGCGTTTCACGATGGCGCTTGGAGGAGAAAAATACGAAAACGAAAGCCATCGCAGCACGCACAGCATTGCCACTATCTTTGGAGCCGCAGCCGCGGCCGGATGCGCCGCCCGCCTCGATGCCCGGCAAATGCGAGTTCTGCTCGGCTACACGGCGCAACAATGTTCCGGGCTCACTTCCTGGCGCCGGGACACAGATCACATCCAGAAGGCCTTCGTCTTTGGCGGCATGACCGCGCGCAGCGGCGTCACTTCCGCTTTGCTGGTTCAGGCGGGCTGGACGGGCGTGGAAGATCTTCTTTCGGGCAAGGATAACTTTTTTCAGGCCTTCGCCCCGCAGGCCGACCCCGCGGTTCTGGTCGAGGGTTTGGGCGAGCGCTACGAAATCACACGTTCGGACATTAAAAAATGGGCGGTGGGCTCTCCCATTCAGGCCATCTTGGACGCTTTAGCGGCCCTGCAGCAGCAGCATCCGTTTGATGCCGGGCAGGTGCAGCACGTCACGGCGCGGCTGGCCCCGCCCGAGGTTATTACCGTGAATAATCGCGCCATGCCCGACATCTGCGCCCAGCATATGGTAGCGGTCATGTTGTTGGACCAAACAGTCAGCTTCGCCGCGGCTCATGACAATTCGCGCATGCAGGATTCGGCGGTTCTTCGTGAGCGCGCGAAAGTTGATCTCGTTCCCGATCCCCAACTTTCTGTTTTTTTGCCGACCCGGGCGGCCAGAGTCGAGGTCATGCTCAAAGATGGAACGCAACTCAGCAAACAGGTTGATGCCGTGCGGGGCACGGCAAAAAACCCCATGAGCCACGATGAAGTGGCGGCTAAGTCACGGGATCTGGTGAGCTCCGTTCTAGGCGCCTCCAAAAGCGGAGAACTGATCGAAAAGGTGTTTAGTCTTACCGAAGTCAAAAACCTTAAGGATCTCCGTCCTTTGCTGCAGCCGTGAGCGATACCACCATTACCGATCGCGCATCGCACTGCCGGATCATGGAGTAACGGCCTGCTCTTTGCCTTCAACTTCTTCCGCCACGCGCCTTCTATGGCAGTTTCATGCGCTGGAGAAGCGCGGCAAAGCGCGGCTCTGAACGCAGCGGATCCAGCAGGGGATCAGTCTTGGCGTAAACCATCAGCGTGGAATGATCCTGGTAGCCCTTTTCCAGCCAGTCGAGAGCTGCCGAGCGGTCGCCCAGCCCGATGCAGATCAAAGCCATGCTGAACGGCGGCACGTACTCCCGGCGAGAGCGCTCCCGTAATTCACGCAGCAACTGGCGCGCGCTTTCGCCATTTCCCGCCCTCGCCCGGGTGTACCCCAGCAATCCGTAAAGGTAAGGGTCGGGGCCCGACAGGCGCAGCGCTTCCTTGAATTCTTCCTCGGCTGGCCCATACTCTCTTTTGGCCGCGTACGCCATGCCCAGGCGGGTGTGGGCGCGTCCAAAACTAGGGTCAAGGTCCACGACCTTGTGGTAAGCCTCAATTGCCTGGTTGTACTGCCGGCTCAGGTACAGAATGCGGCCGACGTCGGTGTCCACAATCAGGGATAAAGGATCCAGCGCCTGCGCTCGCCGCACTTGCGTCAGTGCTTCATCGAACCTGCCCAGCGCCGCCAGGTTCAGCCCGTACCAGGTATGCGCAATGGAGTAATTGGGATTGAGCGCTATGGCGCGCTGGAACTCGCGCTCCGCCAAAGGCCAGTTCCACTCATCGAAGAAATAAATCATGCCCAGGGAAGAGTGAGCCTCAGCCAGAGAATCATCCAGTTGCAATGCCTTCACCGCCGCCGCTTTGGCGCGCGGATCGGATTGCGAGGCCGACTCCACCCCATAGGAGCCGAGCAAGCCGTAAGAGTCCGCCAAGCCGGCATAGGCCAGCGCATACTTCGGGTCCTGAACCACGGCCTGATCATAGTAGGAAATGCTTCGCTGCAGCCCCTCCTTGGTCCGCTTGTTCCAGAAATATCGGCCGCGAAGGTAAAGTTGGTAGGCGTTCGCGTCTTCGGTTTGCTGCCGCTCCATGCGCCTTTTCTGTTCGCCCGACAAACCAATGAACATGGAGCCCGCAATTCTTTCAGCCACAGCGTCTTCCAGCGCGAAGACGCGTTCCGGATTCTCTTCGAAAGTATCGGCCCAGAGGGATGCGCCATCCTCCACCCGCAGCAACTGCACCGTTACGCGCAGGCTGCCGGGAAGCGACTGGATGTGGCCATCAAGAACCGCATCCACCTTCTGTTCGCGGCCAGCAGCCAGGGGGTCGGGCGAGACACTGGCATACTTCATGACCGCGCTGGTTGGACGCACTATTATGAGTCCGGTACTCCCCAGCTTCGTTATCAAGGCATCGGCCATGCCCAGGCCCAGGTAATCGCGCGAGTCGCTGGCAGGAGTCAGGGTTCGAAACGGCAGAACTGCCAGCGAGCGGATTTGGGGCGCCGCACCACGCGCGTTGTGTAAACGCATCCAGGCAGCTGTCCCGGCCAGCGTGACTGCAACCAGCACCGCTATTTTCAGCGGCGTAAGCATCCCACGCCGTTTGGCTGGGACGGACGGGAGGTTTCCTACCGCGGGGGTTGGTAACGGGGGTGCAGCGGTGTCCGGCACCTGGTGGACCGCTTCGATCAACCGATAGCCCCGCTTGGCGACGGTCTGAATATACCTGCGTTCTTCTCCCTCATCGCCCAGCGCTTTACGCAACATGGACACGGTCACCGCCAGGTTTCCGTCCTCCACGAAGCAATCCCCCCAGACTGCCTTCATCAGTTCGGCCTTTTCCACCAGGTGGCCGCCCCTGCGTACCAGCACGAGCAACGTGTCGAATGCCTTGGCTGTGAGGGGAACCGGCTTGCCCTCGCGCAGGAGCAAGCGATCATGGGGGTCAATCCGGAATGGTCCCAACTCGTAGACGTGCTGCTCGCTGTTCTCCATGTGGCCCGGAAACCTTATTTAAGAATTCTTTAATGCTGCTTTAAGTACACGAGCCGGTCTTTTTGGATTAAATACGCCTCGCCTAGCCGAATGGCGCGGGATTATACCGCAGCTATTTGCGCTCGGAGGGGCATTCTTGTCGGCGGCCCTCGGGAGCCTCCGTAATCCAATGTAAAGACAATGCCTTACGCACGCTTTTTCCCGTTTGCGGGAAATAAGGCTGCTCCTGCGCGGTGGCGGGAGCTTTTATTTCGGCAAATCTGGTGAACCGAATCGCAAGGGAGGTGGGTATGGCTTTCCCCGTCACTCGCAGCAAGATGCAGGCTGTCATACTGGTATGCGTAGCAGCGGCCTTCTGGTCGCTCCCCGCCCGAGCCCAGTTGGCTGGTGCAACCCTTTCCGGGGTGGTCAACGATTCCTCCGGCGCCGTGGTGGTGGACGCCGCCGTTTTGATCAAAAACACAGCCACGGGCACGGTTCGCCAGGTCACCACTAATGCCGACGGCTTCTACTCCGCGCCCAACCTGCTGCCCGGTACTTATAACGTTAAGGTCCAGGCAAAAGGATTTTCCACCGCGGTACAGACGGGTCTCAACCTGACCGTCGGCGCCCAGCAAGCCCTCAATTTCACCATGAAGTTGGGAGAGATAACCCAGACGGTAGAAGTCAACGCCGCCCCGCCCGCGGTGGATACCTTGTCCTCAACCATCAGCGCCACCGTGGAGGAAAAGACGGTTGTTGACCTCCCCCTGAACGGCCGCGACTGGACCCAGTTAGCCACTCTTCAACCCGGCGTTATCAGCGTTCGCGCCCAGGCTTCCACCGGCAGTACGGCTAACCGCGGCAACCGCGGCTTCGGAGACCAACTGGCCGATAGCGGCCATCGTCCCAACGAGAACACCTACCGCATTGATGGCATTAGCATTAACGACTATTCTAACGGCGCTCCCGGCAGCGTGCTCGGCGCCAGCCTGGGCGTGGATGCAGTCCAAGAGTTTAACGTCGTTACAACCGACTACACCGCTGAGTATGGCCGCACCTCTGGCGCGGTCATCAACGCCATCACCAAATCCGGCACCAACAAGTTCCACGGGGACGGCTACTTTTTCGATCGCGACAAAATTTTTGACGCGCGCAACTTCTTCGACCCGTCCCAGATTCCTCCTTTTCGTCGCATTCAATTCGGCGGTTCCGCCGGCGGGCCTATTATTAAGGACAAGACCTTCATTTTCGGCGACTACGAGGGCGTGCGTCAGAATCAGAGCTTGACCTTCAGCGATCACGTACCCTCGGCAGCGGCGCGGGCCGGACAATTGTGCTCCGTTCCCGACGGAAGCTGCACGCCAACTCCGGTCACCATTGACCCTCGCGTGGCGCCCTTCCTGGCCTTGTGGCCTGCCGGCAATGGAGCCTTCACCAATGGCGGCGACACCCAGGTACTGAGCACCTCGGGCGTTAAAGTTCTAACCGAAAACTACTTCACCGTACGGGCAGACCACAAGATTTCCAACAGCGACAGCCTGAACGGCAGCTATTTCTTCGACACCGCTCCGCAAAGCCAGCCCGATGCTCTCGACAATGTGGTGCATGAGGTCTTCACCCGGCGCCAGATGTTCAACATCGAAGAGAACCACATCTTCAGCCCACAGCTGGCAAACTTCTTCCGCCTGGGCTACAGCCGGGTTGTAGGATTGGTCAATCAGCCGGTCAAAGCCATCAACCCGGCCGGCGACAACCCAGCGCTGGCAGCGATACCAGGCGAGTTTGCTCCGCTCATCAATGTACCCGGTTTGACCTCCGCCGGCGGTTTGGGAAACCTCTCTTTCTTTGGCCATCACTGGAATTCCTATCAAGCCTATGACGATCTTTTCCTGACCAAAGGCAAGAACTCCTTCAAATTCGGTTTCAACTTCGAACGCATGCAATACGACGTGCTCTCGCAGGTGAGACGCAACGGTTCATTCAATTTCCCGTCGCTGGCCGGCTTCCTGCAAGACCTGCCCACCAACGTGCTGCTGCTGGACCCCAACTTCCGCAAGGAAACGGGCAGCCGCGACAGCCTGTTCGGCGGCTACTTCCAGGACGACTGGAAGGTCCGCCCCAACCTGTCACTTAACCTTGGCCTGCGCTATGAATTTCTGACCCTGCCTACCGAGGCCCACGATGGATTCGGGGTGCTTCCCAATTTCTTTAGCAGCACCACCACTCCGGTGAAGACGCTGTGGGCAACCAACCCGACCAGCAAGAACTTCGACCCGCGCATCGGTTTCTCCTGGGATCCCACGGGGAATGGCAGAACCGCGGTTCGCGCGGGGGTCGGCATCTTCGACGTGCTGCCTCTGCCGTACGTCTACACCATCGGCAATTCGTTGACGCTTCCGTTCTCCTTACAGACCGGCGCGAGTCTGAAGAATTTTCCAGGATCGTTCCCAACCGGCGCTCTCAGCGTGATCGGCTTCGATCCCAAGAAAGCCGGCGCTCGCTTCGTAGACCAGCACCCGCCGCGCAGCTATGCCATGAACTGGAACTTGAACGTCCAGCATGAAATCTCACGCAACGTGACTGCGATGGTGGGTTACGTGGGCTCGCACACCGTGCATGAAGACGTAACCTACGACGATGCCAACATGGTGGTGCCCTCTATCGTTGACCACCGGGCTTTCTACCCGCTGCCGGTGGGTAGCGGCACGATCGCCAATCCCAATGTGGGCTTTATCCGGCCCATCATTTGGGATGGGACCGCTTCCTATGAAGGATTGCAATCGCAGGTACAGGTCCGCACCAGCCACGGCTTCCAGGGCCAGGGTGTGTACAGCTACAGCAAGTGCCTGGACGATGGCTCGGGCGCGCAACTGGGCGACCCGTTCCTCAACTCCCTGACCTCGCTGCAGCTTTTTGCCAAGGCCCAGGGCAGGCACGGCCCCTGTGACTTCGACATCAAGCAGAACTTCTCCTTCAACACCATCTGGACCGTGCCCAGCCCGCACATCGGCAACGCGGTTGGGGCGTGGTTCACCGGCGGCTGGCAATTGGGCGGTATTCTTAGTGCCAGCACCGGCGTGCCCTTCAGCTTGTTGATGGGCGGCGACCCGCTGGGCCAAAACAGCACCGACCCGTTGGACTACCCCGACCGCAATTTCGCCTGCAATCCCATTGCGGGGGGCGTCAACTACCTCAACCTCAATTGCTTCTCGCCTCCCATGGCGCCCGCCGGGCTTTCCTCGCTTTGCCAGCCATTTGCGGGAATTCCGGGCAGCTGCATGAATGTCTTCGGAACCGCGGGCCGCAACGAGCTCTACGGCCCCAGGTTGGTCAACCTGGATTTCTCCATTTTCAAAAATAATCGCATTGCTAGAATCTCGGAGGCGTTCAACATCCAGTTCCGCGCCGAATTCTTCAATGTGCTGAACCACACCAATCTGCAGGCGCCGGTGGACAACAACGTGTTGTTTGATAACACTGGAGCCGCGGTGGGCGGCGCGGGCGTAATTGATTCCACGGTTACGCCGTCCCGTCAGATCCAGTTCGGAATGAAAGTAATTTGGTAGGCCTTTGACGGAATACACCGGGGGCGCCCTTGAGTGAACAGTCTCCAGCGCTTGGGGGTTCCCCCGCACTAGCTCGCCGGGAAATGGACCGTCCCGTGGCCACCAGCGTTCGCTGGTACATCATGTCGCTGGTGGTGGCCACTTCCATCCTCACCTATCTCGACCGCCTCAACCTCAGCATCGCGGGCAAGTACATCCAGGACGAGTTCGCCATCCCTGTCCGCACCATGGGATGGATCTTCAGCGCCTTCCTGCTGGGATACGCTCTGTTCCAGATCCCGGGCGGCTACGCCGCTGACCGTTTTGGCCCGCGCCGCCTGTTCGTGGTCGTGATCACATCCTGGTCGGTGCTGACCGCCGCCACCGCCAT
>DATEGM010000324.1:0-6305 GCA_035280085.1 Terriglobales bacterium | reverse complement strand
GCGGTTTCCACCAGCCACGTGCCGGGACGGACTGCCGGCACAAGATACTTCCAAAGCGTTTTGGGATAGCCGAGGGCGTTGGCCTGTTCTTCGCCGATAAGCGCGCGCGAAATGCCATAGCAAAGGTTCACGCTGCAACTGCGCCCGGGCCTGAAGCCGCGCACATAATCATAGGAGGTCTGCATCAGCGCATCTACGAGGGCGCGCGAATCGTCGTCGGGGTGTGGTTCGAAAGCGAAAATCAGATCGAGCAGGCGGTGGCCTTCAAATTCGTCGGCCACCAGCAGCTCGTTTTCAACGCCCAGCAAATAACCGGCGTAGCGCCACAGGTGGAGCAGGGCTTCGCGCTCCAGACGGTTGAAGCGGTAGCCAATGCGGGTCAAGCCATCGAGCACGCCCACGGAAAACATCAGGTTGGTGCCGGCCATATGGCACTGGTTAACCGGCGCGCCCCAGGCCTCGGAGCGCCATTCACCGGACTGCAGAAGCAACCGCCGCACTTGCGCATGAATCAGGCGCACGCGCACGGTCATGGCGAAGCCTTCGGAGGAGCGGGCAAGGCCATCCGGTTGGCAAACAGCGAACACGTAGCGCGTAGTGTCCTTCAGGCGCTGTGAGGCGCGATGCACCAGTTGTCCGGAAAGCGCCAGCGGCTTATTGCCCGCCGGCCAGCTATAGATGATGGGCAAGGAAAGCATGGACAGCACAGCGAAGCCGAGCCGGCAGCGCATGAATGTGGCGCCGCCCAGGTTGCAGCGCTCGCGATCCACCCAGAAAGGAACGTCCTCCAGCTGCCGGAATAGAGCCCGCAACGGCTCAGGAGCATGCGGAACCGCTGCAATACCTTTGGCCAGCGCCAGCTCAAGTACGGCCCGCCATTCCGCTTCCGGAATGCGGGCGAACTCCTCCATCACGGCATCCGCCAGGGGGTCGGTGCGCCAGAGGAAGTCCACGTACTTCAGCGCCCGCGTCCCGTGGGCGGCGCCGGCGGTTTCGAGACTGGAATAGGCCGACGGGACGCGGTACTTTGCTTCCGTCATGAAATTAGCTCGCTGTTTGGCTTGAAAGTACCACGGCGGCGACAGGCATTTGGCTTGCTCAGTTGGGTTCAGGTTACGGGCGTAACTTCGGATAACAAATGTTGTTCATGAGGATCGCCTGCGACATGCGCGAGAACCCTCAAGCCATACTTCACGCTCGACGCCATAGTCCGCGTCCCATACAATCTGGCGAACCCATGAGGCGCACGCGCAAGCTTTGACCCGCTCTCAAATCAGCAAGGCTGGTCTGTTTTACCTGGTGTGGGTGATGTTCTCCTATACCACAGGCGGCCCCTTCGGGCTGGAAGACCAGGTCACCACCTCGGGCCCGGGTATGACCCTGGTCTACCACCTGGTGCTGCCACTTTTCTGGTGCATTCCCATATCGCTGGTGGCGGCAGAGCTGACCACGGCCATGCCGGTGGAAGGCGGCTTCTACCGCTGGACGCGTGCCGGCTTTGGCGATTTCTGGGGCTTTCTGGCAGGCTGGTGGAACTGGTCGGCATCGTTTCTGCTGGGCAGCAGCTACGCCGTGCTCTTCAGCGATTATCTGAAGTTTTATTTCCCTTCCATCGTGGGCTGGAAGCACTACGTGGTTTCGCTGCTGCTGATCGCGCTGATCACCTATGTGAATGTGCGCGGCATCCAGCTGGTGGGCAAGCTGGCGACGTTCCTGGAACTGATGGTGCTGCTGCCCATTGTGGTGATGTGCGTGGTGGCGCTGGGCAAGTGGCAGCACAATCCCTTCACGCCCTTGGTGCCCCCGCACAAGCCGCTGTTTCAGGTGTTTGGCGTGGGATTGGCCCTGGGACTGTGGCTTTACTCCGGCTACGAACAGCTTTCCACTGTGGCCGAGGAAGTAGAGGACCCGCAGCGCACCTATCCGCGGGCGCTGGCCTGGGTGGTGCCGCTCTCGATTGCCACTTATTTCCTGCCGACCTTATGCGCGCTGGGAGCGCTGGGCAACTGGCAGCAATGGCACACGGGATATTTTTCCGATGCGGCGGAGCTGATTGGCGGTCGCTGGCTGGGGCTCTGGATGACCGTTTCGGCGACGATTGCCAGCGTGTCGCTGCTCAACAGCACCGTGCTGGCCAGCACGCGCATGCCCTACGCCATGGCGGAAGATGGCTACATTTCGCGCTGGCTGACGCGGCAGCATTCGCGTTATAGAACGCCGGCAGCGGCCATCGTCATCTCCTGCGCCATTTATGCCGTTTTCGCCTGGCACTCGCTGACCCAGCTGATTTCGGTATATGTCTGGCTGCGGATCGCCACCTCGCTCCTGACCGTCCTTTCAGGATGGAAGCTGCGGCAGAAGGCGCCCGATTTGCCGCGCGCCTTCCGCATACCCTGGGGGCACAAGGGCTTGATGTATGCCGTGCTGGCCCCAATAGTGATGAGCGGCTTGGCGCTGCTGGGCAGCGATTCCTTCGGGTTGCACTGGGGACCCGTGGCCCTGCTCTTGGGGCCGGTGGCGTATCTCTTTTTCCGGCGGCGTCCGGCAGCAAAAAGCGTATTCACCAAAGAGGCACAGAGACACAGAGACATTGATGATTGAAGATTTACGATTGACGATTTGAACTGATCCGGTGTTGGTGTGGTGTTTTCACTCATCATCGAGAATCATCATTCATCAATTTTCTCTGAGCCTCTGTGACTCTGTGGTGGAGAAAGCGGTGGTCGTGCGAACGGGTTGCAAGGCGATATAATGCCCGGTTTTGCTGTCCAGTCTCGTCTTTACAAAGCAGTCCACAAATAAATCAGGGAGCGTGGCGATGCGCACTTTGGGCATAGTGGTGTCGGTATTCATTCTGGCTGCGGGTTTGCTGGCGCAACAGGCGACGCCGCCAAAATCGCGAGTTAAGAAGACCAACCCCACCCCGACGGCCACGCAAGCGGAGAGCACGCAGGCAACCACGCCGGCCCCCAGCGCGCAACCAGCGCCTCCAGCCAAGCCCGGGCCGCCAGAAGCCGGCGCAGAGAGCAAGGAACTGCACTTCGACGTGAGCGAAGTGCCGCCGGCGGTCACGCATCAGCAGGCCACCATCAATGGTCGCGTGCTGCACTACACCGCGACCGCAGGACGGCTTCCCATCAAGCGCGAGGACGGCAAGATTGAAGCAGAAATGTTCTTCGTGGCCTACACGCTGGATGGCGAAAATCCCGCGCAGAGGCCGCTGACCTTTGCTTTCAACGGCGGTCCAGGTTCCTCGTCGGTGTGGCTGCATATGGGGGCGCTGGGCCCGCGGCGCGTCGTACTGCAGCCCGGTGGTTTTATGCCGGCGGCACCCTACCATTTGCAGGACAACCAGTACTCGCTGCTGGACAAATCGGACCTGGTGCTGGTGGACGCCATGGCTACCGGCTGGAGTCGCGCCGAAGATGACGCCACCACCAAGAAGTTCCTGGGAGTGCAGGGCGACCTGGACGCCTTCGGCGAGTTCATCCGGCTCTACATTACGCGTTACGGGCGCTGGGCTTCGCCGCTGTTCCTCTTCGGTGAAAGCTACGGCACGACGCGGGCCGCGGGTTTGTCGGGGTATCTCTCGGATCGGGGCATCAGCTTCAACGGCATAGTGCTTCTATCCACAGCCATGGACTTCCAGACCCTGGAGTTCCAGAAAAACAACGACGTGCCCTACATCCTGATTATTCCCAGTTACACCATGATCGCGGCCTACCATCACAAACTGGCCCCCGATTTGACGCAGGACCTGGGCAAGACCCGGGCGGAGGTGGAGCAGTGGGCTTCAACCACTTACGCGCAGGCGCTGGCCAAGGGAGACGCCATGAGCCCGCAGGAGCGGCAGTCGGTGATTGACCAGATGGCGCGCTACACCGGCCTGAGCAAGGAAGTGATTGACCAGGCCAACCTGCGAATTGACGTGGCCCAGTTCACTCACTATTTGCTGATTGATCAGAAGCTGCGCGTGGGCCGCCTGGACGGCCGCTACACCGGACCCGACCCGCAAGGGCTGATGGATACCCCCTTCTACGATCCCACCGAGTCCGCGATACTGGCGCCCTTCACCTCCATGTTCAATAACTATGTGCGCAACGACCTGGGCTACAAAACCGACATGCCCTATTTTGTTTTCGCCATGGGCGAAGGCTTGTGGAGGCAGTGGAACTGGGGCTCGGCGGTTAAGGGATATCCCGATACGGCTACGGCGTTACGCGCGGCGATGGTGAAAGATCCGGAGCTGAAGGTGGTGGTGCTGGAGGGTTACTACGATCTGGCCACGCCGTACTATGCGGCCAACTACGTGATTGATCATCTAAACCTGCCGGCGAATTTCCGCAAGAATATTTCGGTCGAGACTTACGATTCGGGTCACATGGTCTACGTGAACCAGCAGGCGCTAGCCAAGCTGAAGCAGGATGTGGTGCGGTTCATGGATAGGGCGATGCCGGCGGGCCACTGAGGCGGGGTGGAGTGCGCCGGACGCAGTGTAGCGGTCTGCAATGAAGCAGGTCCATTCGCTACGCTTTGAGTCGCGCAGCTCAGGATGACAAACAAAAGTAGGTCTTTTCGGCGCGGCAATACCGTTCCGCTCTGCGGCCTCAGAGTGATGCGGCCTGGCGCGTTCTTTCGTTTTGGCTAACTGGAGAGCACACCAGGCCGAGACGAGAATCTCGCAGGCGCCTACGCCTTGGCGTATTTCAGCCACTTCACAATTTCCGGCAAGGTCGGTCGCTTGCCGTACATGAGCACGCCAACGCGGTAAATGCGAGCGCACAACACGAGCATTCCCGCAATCGTCGCCACCAGCAGGGCGAGGGACAGCCCAATCTGCCACGCCGGAGGCGACTGCACCGCAATTCGCAAGTAGAGCAGTACCGGAGAGAGGAAAGGAACCATCGAAGCCCAGATGGCGAACGGCGCGTCGGGTGCGCGCATCACCGGGCCCATGAGGAAGACGGCGATGATGAGCGGCAGCACGATGATGAACTGCATCTGCTGGCCCTCCTGCTCAGTGGTGACCACTGCGCCGATGGAGGCGTACAACGCGCTGTAAAGCAAGTAGCCCAGCAGGAACAGCAGCACGAAGGCGGCCAGAGCAAAGGGAGAGATGCGGATGCTGCTCAACCTGGGATAAAAGGCCAGCGAAGGCAGGGCAATCACGCCGGCCATCACCATCCAGATGCCGATCTGGGTGAGGCCCACAGCGCCCACGCCCAGCAGTTTTCCGGCCATTAGCTCGCTCGAGGTGGTGGAGGACAGCAATACTTCCATGATGTGCGTGTTTTTTTCTTCCAGCACGGAACGCATTACCGAAACGCCATAAAAAATGACGGCCACGTAGAGCAGCATGACCATGGCGAAGACGGCGAAAAACATGGCGCTGTCATCGCTCTTCCCCTCCCGGCCGTGCTCCACGCGCACCGTCTCGACCTCCACCGGCCTGAGCACTTCTTCGGCCTGGGCTGAAGTCAGGCCGCGCGCGGCCAGTTGCTGTTCGACCAGGGCGCGGCCCAGGCCGTCCTTGATCCAGGAGCGCTCCAGCAGGCCAGCCATGTTGCGGCCGGTATAGCTGACTTTCTTCGCCTGAATGGCATCGTCGGTGAGCCACAGGTAAGCGTCAATCGTGCCGGCGGCCAGCTGCGCGCGCAGGAGGACACGCTCCGCCTCGGTGGGACGGGCGTCCACTTCAATCACGTAATGAGCGCGGGAGCTGCCCGCATTATTGATCTGCTCCCCGGTGTCTTCTTCATTGGGCGCGGGAGTCTGGGAGAGCAGTTGCTTTCGCACCATCTCGCCGAAGCGCTGGCTGGAAACCACCAGCACCAGGTGCTCCGGCCGGCCCACGCTCATGGAGGCCAGCCGCAAGGGGAGCACGAAAGCCATTGCCATGATGGCGGGCAGCAGCAAGGTAAGCAGCAGGAAGGAGCGCGTGCGCACGCGCTCCAGGTACTCCCGCCGGATGATGAGCCACAGGTTACGCATGGGGCTGGTTCACCGCGTCAATAAAGATTTCTTCCAGCGAAGGCTCCTCCAATTCGAACTTGCTGAGCCGCGCATGAGCGCTGGCAAGGTGGAGCAGGTCCTGCGGGTCGGAGCCGGGCGCCAGCCGCACCTCCACGTAGTTGCCGTAATCGTTGAAGGACTGCACCAGCCGCGGCTCGCGCAGAAAACTGGAATCGCCTTCATACTTGATCTGCACATGGTGCCTGCCGTAGCCGGCCTTGATGCGGCTCAGGTCGCCCTGCAGAACGGCGCGCCCATGATTGATGAGGCAGATGGAATCGCAGAGGCGCTCG
>DATEGM010000323.1:0-2674 GCA_035280085.1 Terriglobales bacterium | reverse complement strand
CTGCCCGCCACCAAGCGCATTTTGAGCTACGAAATCTGGCAGCACGAATTGCCACGCACCACCACCCGCAAGCTCAAGCGGTTCGAAATCGAGCAACGGGTGCGGCGGGAGCAGGAATCCGGCCAACTGGAAGAAGAGGGCACGCCGCCGGAAACTCAGCCGCTCAGCGAAGAAGACCAACTCTGGCTGGCGCGCCCTGAGGTGCAGCGAGCCCTGGCAATACTCCGCCAGGAGGCGCGCTCCGGCTCGGACTCGATTCGTCCTGCCGATAATCTCGAACTCGACCTCGGCCTCGACTCCATCCAGCGGGTTGAGCTGCTAATGGGACTGCAGCAGGAATTCGGCGCCAACCTGCCCGAGTCGGTAATGTCGGAGGTTTACACCGTGCGCGAACTGGTGGACCGCGTGCTCGCGGCCTCCGGTTCCGGGGTCGCTGAAGCCAAAGCCGGCGTGGACTGGAATTCAGTCCTGCAGTCCGAGGCCCCCGACGAGTTCGTGCGCGCCGCCACCCGTCGCCGCCCCTTCACCGCCGCCATAGGTTTTTGCCTGGCGAAAATTGTTGAGATGATTTCGCGCGACCGCTTCGATCTGCAGGTCACTGGCCTGGAAAAATTGCCCGAGCGCGGCCCCTGCATTGTTTGCCCCAATCACCAGAGTTTTATTGACCCCATCGTGCTGGCCGGGGTTGTGCCCTGGCCGCTCTTCCGCGACGCCTTCTCTCTCGGCACCACAGAAATTTTCGGCGCCATTCTGCCCAAGCAAGCTGCCAAGCTTCTCAAGGTGATCCCTGTGGACCCGGACTCCGCCCTGGTCTCTGCCATGCGGGCCGGCGCCTACGGGCTTCGCCGTGGAAAAGTTCTGGTGCTATTTCCGGAAGGAGAACGCAGCATTGACGGCGTGCCCCGCAACTTCAAGAAAGGCGCCGCCATCCTCGCCACGCACCTACGCGTGCCCATCGTTCCCGTAGCCATGGACGGTTTCTATGAAGTATGGCCGCGCGGCAAAAAGTACCAGGGCCCGTACCCGCTGCGCATCGCCTTCGGCGAGCCGCTGTTTCCGCCCGCAGATGTCCAGCCCGGCGAAGCCGCCTACACGGCGCTTACCGCGGAGCTGAAGTCTCGCACTGTCAAGATGTGGGAGGAGTTGCATGCCGAGCGTTGAAAGGGCGGGTGCCCCACATTTGCCCGCCTGCGTAACATGCTCGTCGTTCTCGGAAGCCGAGCGGGCAAATGTGGGTAGTTGTCGAGGACCAACGAAATAACCTACATTTGGCCGGGATTGACAGCAAAGGCCATCGGCGTCTCTGGATTACCGCCAAATGTGGGGCACCCGTCGGCCGTGCCGCACACGTAAAATCAAATTGTCATCCTGAGCGAGCGCGAAGCGAGCGCAGCGAGACGAGCGCGAGTCGAAGGACCTTGTGTTTCGATTCTCTCCACGAGGTTACTCGAAACGTGTCTCAACTGGGTACCAGGTACTGACAACTCATTTCGCCCTGGGATGCGTCTTCCCATACACCTGCATGACGTGCTGCATGGAAAGCTGAGTGTAGCGCTGCGTGGTGGAAAGCCGCTCATGCCCCAGCAACTCCTGGATGGCGCGCAAGTCGGCGCCCTCCTGCAGCATGTGCGTGCCGAAGGCGTGGCGCAACGTGTGCGGATGCACGTCGGGCGAAAGCCCTTTGGCCACGGCAATCGCCTTCACGATGCGTCCCACGCTGCGGGTGGTGAGCCTGCCGCCGCGACGGTTGACCAGCAGCGCCGGCGTGCTCTTGCCGGCTTTCACCACCACCTGCCGCCGTGCCGGAAGATAAGCCTGCAACGCCGAGGCCACCGCCGGATTGAAGGGCACGTACCGCTCCTTCTTGCCCTTGCCGCGCACCAGGATGGCCTCGTTCCGCGGATGCACATCCTCCAGGTTGATTCCCACCAATTCAGAGTTGCGAATCCCGCAGCCGTAGAGCAGCTCTAGCAGCAGCCGGTCGCGTTCAAGAAACGCAACAGTCTCCGGCAGCTCGCCCTCGAGCACCGTGTTCATCTCCTCGATGGTTGGCACCCGTGGCAATTTTTTTGGCAGGCGCGGCGTGGCCACCAGCTTGGCCGGATTCTGCTCCACCAGGCCTTCCCGCGCCATCCAGCGGTAGAGCGAGCGCACCGCCGCCAGCGAGCGCGCCACCGAAGTCTTGCTCAGCCCGCGCTCGTACAGGCACGACAGGAACCCGCGAATGCGAACATGGTCAATGACCTCCCAGCGCGCCTCGCCTATATGCGCGGCGAATCCCGCCAAGTCCTTGCGGTAGGCGTTGATCGTATGCGGCGAAGCATTCCGCGCCCGCAGCATGCGGAGAAACTGGGAGATGGTCTTTTCCACCACCGTCTGCAGCGCGGGTTGATCGGTTGCGGTAGCCATGCGGGACAAGCAGTTAGCACTTAGCATTTGGCCAGCAGCGCTCTTTTCGCAACCCGGCAAGATCCCCGATTGGTTAAATGCTAATCGCTAAATGCTAAGTGCTGCCTTTCTTCGCCCTCGGATGGTGCTGCTTATACACATTCCGCAGCCGGTCCAGCGCCACATGGGTGTAAACCTGCGTGGTGCCGATATCGGCGTGACCAAGAATGGTCTGCACCGTGCGCAGGTCGGCGCCATTCTCCACCATGTGCGTGGCGCAACTGTG
>DATEGM010000322.1:0-2190 GCA_035280085.1 Terriglobales bacterium | reverse complement strand
CCACGGCGCACGCCGCCGCCATCTGGTCGGCGTTAATGTTGTAGTACTCGCGGTCGGAACCCAGGGCCACGCTGGCGATCACGGGAATGCCGCCTTGTGACCAGATCGCCTCCAGCCAGCGGCACTCCACGGCCGCAATCTCGCCCACATAGCCGAGGTCGCAGCCGCTGTTTTCTTTTTTGCGCGCGCGGAAGCTCATGCCATCGCCGCCGCACAGGCCCACCGCAGGCTGTCCGGTAGCGCTGATGGCCGCCACCACTTTCTTGTTCACCATGCCCGCCAGCACCATCAGCGCAACGTCGCGGGTTTCCGCGTCGGTAACGCGCAGCCCGTTCACGAACGAGCTCTGTTTTCCCAGGTGTTGCAGAGTGCGGGTCAGGGTGGAGCCGCCCCCGTGCACGACGGCGATCCTGTGGCCGTCCCTTGCCAACTCCACTATGGCCTGGGCACAGCTGCGCAGAATCGCCTCGTTCTCCAGCGCTGCGCCCCCGATCTTGACTACCACCTTCAATTCAGGCCCTCTTTCTCGTTCCAGCCGAACATCAGGTTCATGTTCTGCACTGCCTGCCCGGCCGCGCCTTTCAGCAGGTTATCCAAACAGGAAATCAGCACCATGCGCTGCCGATCCGGAGCCAGGCAGAAGCCGATGTCGCAGTAATTGCTGTGGAGCGAAAACTGGATTTGCGGCAGCTGCGGCGGGGCAAATACTCGCACCCAGGGCCGCCCGGCATAGAAGTCACGGAAACAGGTCTCCACCTCGCCTGCCGTCGTTGGCTGTCGCAGCCGCAGATAGATGGTGGAGAGGATGCCGCGCGGAAGGGGCAGCAGGTGAGGCGTGAAGGTGAACTCCGCCTCCTGCAGCTCGAGTTGCTCCAGGATCTCGCCCACGTGGCGATGGCTGAAAACCGTGTAGGCGGAGAGATTGTTCGCCACCGAAACAAAATGGGTGCGCGAGCTCGGGTCCTTGCCCGCTCCCGAAACGCCGGACTTGGAATCCGAAATGATGCCGCGCTCGCGATCCACCATGCCTGCCCGCAGCAAGGGTGCCAAGGCCAGAATCACCGAGGTGGCGTAGCAGCCCGGATTGGCTACCAGCTGCGCTCCAACAATGTGCTCGCTATTCAGTTCCGGCAGGCCGTAAACTGCCGCATCGGTCAGGCAAGCCGCCTTCTGTGGGTCGGAATCGCAGAAGCCGTAGGTCCCCCGGTGTTCCTCCCGCTTCAGCCGCCACGCGCCGCTCAGGTCAATAACTCGCAGGCCCCGCTCCAGAGCCTCCGGCGCTAGCGTGCGCGACACTTCATGAGGCGTGGCCAGAAAGAGCACATCCACTTGGCCTTTTTTTACTACCTCCCAGGAGAACGGCTGCACGGGGCGCGAGTTCCCGTTCAGAGGAGGCGCGATGTCCGCGCCATTACCTTCCGCCTCGCGGCGAAAAAGCAGGGACGCGCCCACCCGTGGGTGCCGACTCAGCAGCCGAGCCAATTCCATGCCGGCATAGCCGGTTGCGCCCAGGACCGCGGTTTGTATTTTTGTCCGCATCAGGCCAACGGCTCCCGCAGGCGCAGAACGAGCTCGGCGGCGTCTCGGTTGTTCTCCGCCGCCGGCAAGATCGGATCCCGCAAAAGCTTGGCCCGTCTTTGTCATTGTGAATAAAGATGAATACGTATGAATAAATATTCACTCGATTGTACGGTAATGAGATTGCCTGTCAAGGCCAAAGGTGGGTTCAGACGATTGGATCGTTCAGGAAGGTCACTCGAACAGCCGAGTGCGGCAACGGCTCGCAACCAGCGCTCTGGTTCGGATTTCTCGCTGAGTTAAGCCAGCAGCTCCCGCACCCGCTGCGCCAGGCGAGCGGCGTTCTTGTTGTTCGCCGCCACGATCAATATGGCGTCGTCGCCGGCTATGGTGCCCACCACTTCCGGCCAGTTCTCGCCGTCGAGCGCGGCGGCCACCGGCTGGGCGCTGCCCACTGCGGTTTTTACCACCACTAAATTTTGCGCCTGGCGCACGTCCAGCACGAATTCCCGCACCAGGCGCGAGGCCGATGGCAGCGCCGCTTCCGAGGCGGTGCCTCCAGAGGGCAAGGTGTATCCTTCCGCCGTCTTCACCAGGTCCAGTTCGTGAATGTCGCGCGAAAGCGTCGCCTGCCCCACCCTGATGCCGCGTTTACCCAATGCCCGCTGCAAT
>DATEGM010000321.1:0-5843 GCA_035280085.1 Terriglobales bacterium | reverse complement strand
GCTTCGGCGCAGCGGCCTGGTGAAAGTAATGCAGGGCGTCACCACCCTGGAAGAAGTGGCACGCGAAACCATTCATTAGAGGAAAAAACTCAACCATGGCACTGACCCTGAGCGAACTGTTGAAACGAATGCTGGAGATGGGCGGCAGCGACCTGCACATCACCACCAACTCGCCACCCCAGGTGCGCGTGCACGGCACCCTGCGGCCGCTGGACCTGCCGCCATTGTCGCCTGCCGATACCAAGCAGCTCGCCTACAGCGTCATGACCGATGCGCAGAAGCACCGCTTCGAGGAGAACCTCGAGCTGGACTTCTCCTTTGGCTTGAAGGGGCTGGCCCGCTTCCGCGCCAACTGCTTCAACCAGCGCGGCGCCACCGGCGCTGTGTTTCGCGTGATTCCCTTTGAGATCAAGTCCTTCAATCAGCTTGGCCTGCCGGGAGTGGTTTCCAAGCTGTGCGACAAGCCGCGTGGACTGGTGCTGGTTACCGGGCCTACAGGCTCCGGCAAATCCACCACCCTGGCCGCCATGATTGACAAGATCAACAGCGAGCGTCACGAGCACATTCTCACCATTGAGGATCCCATCGAGTTCGTGCACCAGAACAAGAACTGCCTGGTGAACCAGCGCGAAGTGCACTCCGATACCAAGTCCTTCAGCGACGCCCTGCGGGCGGCGCTGCGCGAAGACCCGGACGTGGTGCTGATCGGCGAAATGCGCGACCTGGAAACGGTGGAGGCGGCGCTGCGCATCGCTGAAACCGGCCACTTGACCTTCGGCACTCTGCACACCAATACCGCGGCCTCCACCATCAACCGCATCATTGACGTGTTCCCGGCGCACCAGCAGCCGCAGATTCGCGCCCAGCTTTCGCTGGTGCTGGAAGGAATTCTCTGCCAAAGCCTGCTGTCCAAAATGGATGGGCAGGGGCGCGCCATGGCCATGGAAATCCTGGTGCCCAACCCCGCTATTCGCAACCTGATTCGCGAAGACAAGATTCACCAGATTTATTCCGCCATGCAGTCCGGCCAGGAAAAATTCGGAATGCAGACCTTCAACCAGGCGCTGGCTACCGCCTACGCCAACCGGCAGATTTCGCTGGAAACGGCGCTGCAGCGCTCCAGCCTGCCGGAAGAGTTGCAGGAAATGATCAACCGCGGGGCGGGGCTGCTGAACCGCACCACCACCGGGGCGCAGGCCATGAAAGCGACTGCTCCCGGCAAGCACTAAAGCAGGGTTTGAGCCGGCGCTGCCGAGGTGGCGGCCGGAAAAAGTTCAGGGAAGGACAAGGGGTAGACCATGCCAGTCTTCACATTCAGTGGCAAGAACGCCGCCGGCGAAAAAGTAGCGGGCGAACGGGTAGCGGGCAGCAAGGAAATGCTGGCGGCGCAACTGCGCCGCGAGCGCATTACGCCCCGCGCCATCAAGGAAAAGGGCAAGGAATTCGCCCTGCCCACTTTCGGCTCGGGCAAGGTTAAGACCAAGGAAATCGCGATCTTCTTCCGCCAGTTCTCGGTGATGATTGACGCCGGTCTGCCCCTGGTGCAGTGCCTGGAAATTTTGGCCGCCAACCAGGAGAACCCTGCCTTTCAGAAGTGCCTCACCGGCGTGCGCAGTTCGGTGGAGAGCGGCGCCACTCTGGCCAACGCCATGCGTGGTTTTCCCAAGGTCTTCGACGACCTGAGCACCAACATGATTGAGGCCGGCGAAACCGGCGGTATTCTCGACACCATTCTGCAGCGCCTGGCGCAATACGTGGAAAAGGCGGTGAAGTTGCGCGCCGCCGTGAAATCGGCGCTGATCTACCCGGTTTCGGTTATCAGTATTGCCGTCCTGATCGTAGCGGCCCTGCTCAAGTGGGTGGTGCCCATCTTCGCTAACCTGTTTGCCGGCCTGGGCGTGGCCCTGCCTCTGCCCACCCGCGTGGTTATGGGCCTGAGCGCCTTCGTGGGCCACTTCTGGTGGGTCTTTATAGCCGCCGGCGTGGGTCTCGTGTTCGGGTTGAAGCAGGTCAACAAGCACCCCAAGGGCAAGTACGCGATAGACGCCACGCTCCTGAAGACGCCGGTCATCGGCAACCTGCTGCGTAAGATCGCCGTGGCGCGCTTCACCCGCACCCTGGGCACGCTGATCACCTCCGGCGTTCCCATTCTGGAAGGCTTGGCCATCACCGCGCGCACTTCCGGCAACGCGGTTTTGGAACAGGCTTTGATGAAAGTCCGCAAAGCCATTGAGGAAGGCCGCACCATCGTGGATCCACTGAAAGAATGCGGCGTTTTCCCCAACATGGTTTCGCAGATGATCGGCGTGGGCGAGGCCACCGGCGCCATGGATGCCATGCTGCAGAAGATCGCCGATTTCTACGAGGACGAAGTGGACGCGGCCACCAAGGACATGCTGGCCATGCTGGAACCCATCATCATCGGCGTCCTGGGCATATGCGTGGGCGGCATCGTCATTTCGCTGTACATGCCGCTGTTCTCCATGATTGCCAAGCTGGCCGGCTAGAACCACCGGTGGCGCGTTCGCGCGCCGCCAGAGAAAGTAATGGCTGCGGAAATCACATTCGACGAGCGCTCCTGGCTGGGCTGGCTGGTTAAGGTTCGCGTCCTCATCATCACCTTTCTGGTGGGGATCGAACTGGCCATCACCCGGCTGACCCCCACTCAGCTCCCGGAGCGGGAATTCATCAGTCTGATCCTGCTCTGGTACACCCTTTCCGTATTTCACATTGTCCTGCATTCGTTCTGGCAGGAGCACCGGGCGCAGGCCGTCCTGCAGGTGCTCACTGACCTGGCCCTGGCCACGGGGATGGTCTACGTCAGCGGCGGCATTGACAGCTCCTTCAATTTTCTCTACCCGCTGATCATCGTGGTGGCTTGCATCCTGCTGCCGCAGTTATGGGCCTATCTCACCGCTGCTTTGGCTTTTGTGCTCTACGGTTCGGTGGTGGAGCTGCAATTTTTTGGCCTCATCCATTCCTACTCGCCCAGCCGCGCCAACTTCAAAATTCTTTTTGCTCTGCTGTTGATTAACCTGTTCGCCTATTTGGCCATCGCCTATCTGGCCGGCCGTCTGGCTGCGCGCTTGCGGCAGGTGGACGTGCAGCTGCACGATACCAGCGGCGCCCTGGAAAGCCTGCAGGCATTACATGAAAACGTGATTCGCTCCATCAGCGGCGGCTTGCTCACCGCCGACCTGGAAGGCCGCATCACGCTGGCCAATCCGGCCAGCCAGACTTTTCTGGAAAAGAGCGAAGCCGACCTGCTGGGCAAGCCGGTGGCTCAGCTTTTCCTTGATTCTTTGCCCGCGCCTGCCAGCAGCCCGGCGCACGCCGAGGTGCGTTATCGCACGGCTACCGGTGAAATCCGGACTTTCAGCGTCATTGCCTCGCCGTTGGTGGTGCCGGAGCGGGGCAGCCTGGGCTGGGTGTACACCTTTGACGATCTGACTGAGATACGGCGCCTGGAACGGGAAGTGCGCCTGCGTGACCGGCTGGCGGCGGTGGGCCGGCTGGCCGCCGCCATTGCCCATGAGATTCGCAACCCGCTTTCCTCCATTGCCGGCTCGGTGAGTGTGTTGGAGGGCATTTCCACCCTCACCGATGACCAGCGGGCGTTGGTGCAGATTGTGACCCGCGAATCGGAACGCCTGAACAACATCATCTCCGATTTTCTCGCTTATGCGCGCGAGAAGCGGTATGACTTCCAGCGCCAGGACCTCATTCTTCTTCTGGAGGACACGCTGACTCTCATTGAAAGCAGCGCTCCTCCCGAAGCTGCCCGATTTGAGATCATTCGCAAAATTGAGGTGGAACGCGCCCCGGCGCTGGTGGATGGCGACAAGATCAAGCAGGTGTTCTGGAATTTGTGCAGCAACGCGTTACGCGCCATGCCCCAGGGCGGCTCGCTTCACGTCACGCTCAAGGGTGTTGGTCCCAACTGGGTGATCAGTTTTGCCGATAACGGTCACGGATTGAGCCAGCAGCAAATGGAAAAGATTTTCGAGCCCTTCCAGGGACACTTCGAAGGGGGCACCGGGCTGGGACTGGCCATCGTCTACCAGATCGTGCAGGCTCACGAAGGGAAGATCATGGTGCGTTCCGTGCCGGGCCAGGGAAGCGTGTTCTCCCTGCAGTTGCGGCGGCCAGATGTGGCGGCGGAAGGGGCGGAGCCGGAGGAAAGCGATGAAGCAGCGGCCTTAACCGCCGCAACTGCGCTGGCGGCTGGCGCTGGAGGAGGGCCGAGCCATGGGTAACATCCTGGTCTGCGACGACGAACGCTCCATTTGCGAAGTGCTGGATATCGCCCTGCGCCGCGAAGGCCACCGCGTCGAAACCGTGAATTCCGGCGATGCCGCCCGCAAGAAAATTGATGGCGCGCTGTACGACATTATCGTCACGGACATCAAGATGCCGAACATTGACGGCATTGAGGTGCTTCGCCACGCCCATCGCGTTTCGCCCGACTCAGCCGTCATCCTCATCACCGCGGTGGACGACTTCGAGGCCGCCATTCAGGCAGTCAAAGCCGGGGGCGCGTTTGATTACATCCGTAAAGGTCCCGGCTTGATGGACGAAGTGCGGCTGGCCATCACCCAGGCGCTGCAGCAGGTTTCCCTGCGCCGCCAGAACTTTGCTTACCGGCGCGATGCCGCTGCCCGCAATTCGCTGGATAACATCGTGGGTGTCAGCCCGGCCATGGAAAAGCTGAAGCAAACCATCCGCACCGTGGCTTCCACCAGCAGCAGCATCCTGATTTACGGTGAAAGCGGCACCGGCAAGGAACTGGTAGCGCGGGCAGCCCATGTGTGCTCGCCCCGAGCCAGCGAACCGTTTGTCTCCGTGAACTGCGGCGCTTTCCCCGAGACTCTGCTGGAAAGCGAGCTGTTCGGCTACGTCAAGGGTGCGTTCACCGGCGCGGCGCAGAACAAGCGCGGCCTGTTCGAAGTAGCCGATGGCGGCACCATCTTCCTGGATGAAATCAGCGAGATGACCATGGCCATGCAGGTCAAGCTGCTGCGCGTTTTGCAGGAGCGAACCATTCGCCCTGTCGGCGGAACCAACGAAATTCCTATTGATGTGCGCGTAATCTCCGCTACCAACCGCGATTTGGACAAGCTGGTGAGCGAAAACGCTTTCCGCGAAGATCTTTATTACCGGCTCAGCGTGATCCCGGTGAAGGTTGCGCCTCTGCGCGAGCGCCCGGAGGACATTCCGCTGCTGGCCAATCATTTCCTTAAGAAATATTCCCCGGCGGCCGGGAAGAGCATTCTGCGCATTGACCCGCATTCCTTGGAGGCGCTGGCCGGCTACGAATGGCCGGGCAACGTGCGGCAACTGGAAAATGCCATTGAGCGTGCCGTCGCCCTGGAAACCGGTAATGAGCTGCACGTGGAATTGCCGGCGGAGCGTCCCAAAGCTAAGGCGGCAGCCGCGGCCGCCGGCGCCGGCTCGAGCGCAACCGTCGCGGTTGCCGGAACAGACGGTTTCGGCGAGTCATTGCCGGGAGATGGCCTCGATATGGAAAACTACGTCGCCAATATTGAGCGTAATCTCCTGCAGTCGGCTTTGCGCCAGTCCAACGGTGTGCAGACCCGCGCCGCAGAAATGCTGAAGCTTTCCTACCGCTCCTTCCGTCACCTGATGAAGAAATACGATATCTAGCTGATTGGCCGAGAGTTAGCTCTGGCCCATGCCGGGCGGCAGGCCTCAGTTATGGTTTGGACGCCGTCCCGAGACCATCTGCACAAAGCGGGGAAGCCGCTGCAGGCGCTGGGCTAGATCGCCCACAAACTCTACTGCCATCCCCTGGTTTTCCTTTACGGATTTAACCTGGGCCTGGC
>DATEGM010000320.1:0-9069 GCA_035280085.1 Terriglobales bacterium | reverse complement strand
GGGGTCGCCGTGCCCGTTCAGCGAGTAGATGATGCCATTCTTTACCCACAGCAGGCTATAGCGGTTGCGGTCTGAACGCAGGGAGATCAGAGTGCCCGTCACCCCGTCCACATTCACCGTCTGATAAGAGCTGACGTTACCGGGCACGGGCACAACCAGCGTGGAGGACCAATCCACGGTCTGGCAGAAGGAATGCGCCTCCGAAGAGCTCATGCCCGCCAATTCCAGTGCGGCTTCAGCCACTTGCGAGATGTTGAGGTTGGGGGGAACGCTCACAGTCGGACTGGGCGCCTGAACCATAAAAACGCAGTTGTCCGCGGCGTCAGCTTGGTTCGGCTCGCCGCCCGGTTGTTCCTGCGGAGGAGGACCGTGGTGGGTCATGCGCTCTGGGCAGTTTCCGTAGGCGCTGAAGACGGTCTTCGGGATGTGCACCGCCACCATTGCGCCGTCAATCGAGGAGGGAAGCTGGATGTCGGAACGTCCGGCCTCCTGCAGAATGGCCTGCATGCGGTCCCGGTTCAGGGTCATCTGGAAAGCCGCTTCGCCGTTAACCAGAATCTTCTGCGGCGCGCCTAGTTGGCCGATGGTGCGCACCTCGAATCCGGCCAGCTTGCCAGCAGCGGCGGCGCTTGGCTCAGGCTGCGGCTTGCCCGCATCCATGGTGACCACTACGTTGTCGGAAATGAGCTGGCTGAGCATTTTGGCCGTGCGCTGGTCGGAGCGGGTTTCGCTGCTGGAGGGATAGACCGAAACCACGGTGATCTTTTTCACCCGCAGCATGGCCAGGATTCTCTCCGCAAAAGTACGGGCTGGTGCCACGCTGAGCAGAACCGCTACCGCGCACACCAGGGCCAGCACGCCCCAGGCGGGGCGCAGGCGGGGAGCGAACAGCTTACCGAGCCAGGTGCGTTCCGGCTCTAATTCCTCATCCATTGCGGCGCGGAAACGGGCCAGGGCGCTAGCAGCATCGGCGGTTTCAGCACTGGGAGCGAGCGTAGCCAACGCGCCCTGCACGCGCTCAGCCTGCGTCTGCATCATCTCCAGACGGCTGCGGCAAGTGGAGCAGGAGACCACATGCTGATTCACGGCTTGCAGCTCTGCTGCTTCCAGTTCGCCATCCAGGCGGGCCTGCAGAATGCCATCACTGGGGCAGTTCATAGTTCCTCCTCCTTGCCATGCAATTCCACGTAAGCTTTGCGGAATTCTGCCTGCGCCCGGCTCAGCATGGTACCGATACCACCGGGCTTGAGTTCCAGAACGTCGGCCAGTTCCTTGTAAGAAAAGCCGCTGGCGCGCAGGATCAAAACCTGAGCTTGTGCCGGCCTGATGGCGGCGAGGACCTCGCGCACGCGCCGCCGCTGCTCCGCGCGCACCATGTCGTCGAGTGGGCTGGCAGCCGCCGCCCCCTCCTGTGTGCGTGCGGCTGCATCTTCGTACTTGCGCCGCCGGGCGGCAGCGCGCAAGGCGTCAATGCCAAGGTTGGTAGCGGTGCGGTACAGCCAGCCGCCCACTCGGCCATCCACTTCACCAACATCAGGCGTGCGGTAGAGCTTCCAGAAAACGTCGTTGGCCAGTTCCTCGGCGCGAGTGCGCTCGCCCAGCAGGCGCAGGAGTACCCCCACGATGCGCGAATAGTGCTCCAGGAATAGGGCTTCGAACTCCGCTTCCGACCACTGCATGGAGCGAGACTTCCTGACCGACGTGGTGGCGTTAAGGGCTGACGCTGTTTCCGCGATCACAGAGCACTCCACTTCTCAGCTCTTATACGCCGGCCAGGAGCAAATTGTGACACGGAATGGCGCCGCGGATCAGACGCTGCCAACCGTCGCTCCTGCCGGCAGATGTCGCGACTTCCAGATGGCGAAAATGGGGGGATAGACCACCAATTCCATAACGAACGAGGTCACAATGCCACCGATAAGCGGCGCGGCGATGCGGCGCATCACATCGGCGCCGCTGCCCGCTGACCACATAATAGGCAGCAGGCCAAAGAGCATGCAGGCAACGGTCATCACTTTAGGCCGCAGTCGCTTGACGGCCCCGTTAACGATGGCTTCGCGCAGGTCGTCCCACCTCTGCATGCGCCCGCGCTGCACAGCCTCGTGGTAGGCGAGGTCCAGATACAAAAGCATGAAGACGGCGGTCTCCGCATCCACGCCCAGCAACGCAATCAGCCCTACCCACACCGCGATGCTCAGGTTGTAGTGCAGCAGGTAAAGGAGCCATATGGCGCCGATGGCGGAAAAAGGCACGGCTAACAGGATGATGCAGGTCTTCACTCCCGAGCCCGTATTGAAATAGAGCAACAGGAAGACGATGAAAAGGGTAATAGGCACAACCAGTTGGAGCCGGTCTTTCACCCGTTGCATGTATTCGTACTGACCCGACCAGACCAGGCGGTAGCCGGATGGAAGCTGCACAGAGCGCCCCACTGCGGCTTTGGCATCGCGGACGAAGCTGCCGATATCGCGCCCGGTAACGTCCACGTATACGTAGCCGCTGAGGCTGCCGTTCTCATCGCGGATCATGCCCGGGCCGGTGCGCAAGCGCACAGTGGCCAGTTCGCTCATGGGGACTTGGGCCCCCGAGGGAGTGCTCACCAGCACGCGCTGCAGGCTGGACAGATCGCTGCGGTAGTCACGCAAATAGCGGATGTTCACGGGATAACGCTCGCGCCCTTCCACGGTAGTGCTGACGGAATCGCCGCCCACGGCCGACATGAGTACTTCCTGGGCGTCTCCAACGGTTAGCCCGTACCGGGCGAGCTGCTCGCGGTGGAGATCAAAATCCAGGAAGTATCCGCCGGCAGTGCGCTCAGAAAAAACACTGGTCGTACCGGGAACGCTCTTCAGCGCGCCTTCCACCTGTTCGCCAATGCGCTGGATAGTAGCCAGGTCTGGTCCCAGGACCTTGATGCCTACCGGGGTGCGAATGCCGGTGGTGAGCATGTCAATGCGATTGCGGATGGGCATGGTCCAGGCATTGGCGACGCCGGGCAGGGAAAGGGCTTCATTCATGCCACCAGGACCGTAAATCATTTCCTGGGTGCTGACGTGGTCGGGCCACACGCGCCCCAGCGCCTTCTGCAGGGGGTGTGGCGCCCATCTGGAATACCAGCGGTGCTTCTTGGGCCATTGATCCTGCGGCTTAAGCACGACCACGGTTTCCATCATAGAGAAGGGAGCCGGGTCAGTGGCGGTTTCGGCGCGCCCGGCCTTGCCGAATACTCGTTCTACTTCCGGGAAGGAGCGCAGGATTTTGTTCTGCACCTGAAGCAATCGAGCGGCTTCGGTCACCGACATGCCGGGTACCGTGGTCGGCATGTAGAGCAAGGTGCCTTCGTCCAGCGGCGGCATGAACTCCGAGCCTAGCCGGAAAAACACAGGAACGGTGGCCGCCATGGCCAGCAGCGCCGCGCAGATCGTCATCCAGCGATGCTCCAGAACGAATTCCACTGCTGGGTGGTAGAGCTTCATGAGCGGCCGGCTGATGGGATGATTTTCCTCGCTGTGAATTTTCCCCACCAGCAGCGCATTGGTCATGCGGGCCAGCCAGGCGGGGCGGAAGGTGAAATTCTTCATGCGGGTAAAGAGCAGGCGCAGCGCGGGGTCGAGTGTGATGGCAAGCACTGCGGCAATAGCCATGGCAAAATTCTTGGTAAAGGCCAGCGGCTTGAACAGCCGGCCTTCCTGCGCCTCCAGCGCGAACACCGGCAGGAAGGCAACTGCAATCACCAGCAGGGCGAAGAAGCTGGGCCCTCCGACTTCTTTAACCGCGGAAATGATCACGTCCCGATAGTTGCCGGGACGGCCCTCCGCTTCCCAGTGTTCCAGTTTCTTGTGGGTCTGCTCCACCACCACGACGGCGGCGTCCACCATGGCGCCAATGGCCACAGCAATTCCTCCCAGCGACATAATATTGGCGGTCATGCCGCTGAGCTGAATGGGGATGAAGGCCAGCACCACGGTGAGCGGGATGGTGATTATGGGGATCACGGCGCTGGGGAAGTGCCAGAGAAAAATCAGAATCACCAGGCTGACAATAATCAGCTCTTCGATCAGCGTGTGCTTCAGATTGTCAATAGAACGCTCGATAAGCTGAGAGCGGTCGTAGGCGGTGACCACCTTCATTCCCGGAGGCAGTCCGGGCTCAATCTCCTCCAGTTTTTCCTTGACGCGCTGGATTACCCTTTCAGCGTTCTCGCCGAAGCGCATGATGACCACGCCACCCACCGCTTCGCCCTTGCCATCGAGTTCTGCGAAGCCGCGGCGCAGATCGGGCCCCAACGTCACTGTGCCCAGATCACGCACCAGGATGGGCGTGCCGGTCTGGGGATTGACAGCAACCACCACGTTTTGCAGGTCTTGCAGCGACCTGATGTAGCCCAGTCCCCGCACCATGTACTCGCGGCCGCTCATCTCCACCAGCCGCGCCCCCACCTGGCCGTTGCTGCGGCGCACCGCCTCCGTCACCGCGCTGATGGGCAGGCGATACGCGAGCAGGCGGTTGGGATCAACATTCACCTGGTATTGCCGAACAAAGCCGCCGACTGGCGCCACTTCCGCCACCCCAGGCACAGACTGCAGGGCGTAGCGCAGGTACCAGTCCTGCACGCTGCGCATCTGGTCCAGGCTGTAGCGGTGGGTGGGGTCCACCAGCGCGTACTGGAACACCCAGCCCACGGCGGTGGCGTCCTTCGCCAGCTCTACGCTGACGCCCTGCGGCAGGCGAGGTATAACGGAATTCAAATACTCCAGTGTGCGCGAGCGCGCCCAATAAAGGTCGGTGCCGTCCTCGAAGATCACGTAAACATAGGAGTAGCCGAAATCGGAGAAGCCGCGCACATCCTTGACCCGCGGCATGCCCAGCAGGGCGGAGGTGATGGGATAAGTAACCTGATCTTCGACGATATCGGGGCTGCGGTCCCACTTGGCGTAAACGATCACCTGGGTGTCGGAGAGGTCGGGGATGGCGTCCAGTCTGGTGTTCTTCATAGAGCGCCAACCGAGCACGGCGGCCACAACAACAAAAAGGAGAACCAGGAATTTCTGCCGCGCGCAGAATTCGATAATTCGGTTAATCATTGCGGGACCCCTTCCATCAACTCCTGCAACTGCACAACCACGCCGCCGTTCTCGTGGGCGAAGATTTCGGCATCCTGGCGGCGGGCAAAGGCATAGGCGCCGGGCGAGCAGCGGTCGAAGGCCAGATGCTCGGCGTGCTTGGATTCGTCGAACATGGGCTGGTCGTGCGCGCACAGCACCTTGCGGGCGCCGTCCACAAACCAGGCCTGCTCTGGAGCCAGCGGCGAACCGGTGGCGTAGTCGGTGACGCGGATCAGGCGCACCGTTCGCTGCTCCTGGAAAGCTTCGGTGATGGCGCAGCGGGCGCAGCAGGCGTGCTTGCGCTTGCCGCCAATTTCCAGGGTCACCCGGGCGCGAGAGCTGATCTGCCGCTGGCAGATCTGGCACACGTTATTGCTGCGGGAACGCAGGCCGAAGAACCAACCCGCCGCCAGCAGCACTACCAGCACACCGCCCAGCACTACGTACCCAATCTTGTCTGCGCGCTTCATGTTCACCTCAGTGCTGCATGCCTTCCATGGCATTCTTCAACTGGCTTTCTGAATCAATCAGGAAATTGCCGCTGCTGACGATGGTTTCTCCCGGTTGAAGGCCGGAAAGCACTATGACCTTACCTTCCATCTGTGGGCCGGCTTTGATGAGTCGCGGTTCGAAGTGGCCATCGCCCGCGGCCACAAACACGGTCTGGCGTTCGCCCGAATCGAGTACCGCCTCTTGCGGCACCACAATCTGCCTGCCGTAGTTCACCCGCAGTTGCACATCGGCGAACATCTGTGGCTTGAGCTGGATTCCGGGATTGGGCAGATCAATGCGCACCTTGGCGGTGCGGGTCTGCGGATCGAGCGTGGGATAGATGTAAGCGACGCGGCCGTTCCAGACCTTGCCGGGATAATAGCTGAGTTGTATTTCCGCGCGCTGACCGACCCGCAGGTAAGGCAGTTCGTATTCGTACACATCGGCCATGACCCAGACGGTGGACAAGTTCGAGACCGTGTAGAGCTCCATATCGGGGGTGACGGAGGTTTGGGGAAATGCTTTGCGGTCCATGACGAAGCCGGTGACTGGCGAATAGAAAGTCATCGTCCGGCTCACCTCGCCGGTGCGCTCCAGCTTCTCGATTTGCGCGTCGCTGATGTCCCAGAGTTTGAGGCGGTCGCGTGCGGCGCGCAGCAGTGAATTGGCGCTCTGCCGGACTTCCGCGAACGGGGATGAGTTAAGGCTGTTCTCGCCGCGGCGCGCAATCAGGTACTCCTCTTGTGTGGCCACCAGGTCGGGACTGTAGAGCGTGAACAGCGGCTGGCCTTTCCTGACGAGTTGCCCGACAAAATCTACATAAACCTTGTCAATCCAGCCGCTCACCTTGACGTGAATGTGCGCGATCCGGGTTTCGTCGGCTGCAACCTGGCCCGTGGTGCGAATGGTGCGAACCAGCGATTCGCGTTGCACCGTGGTAGTGCGCACGCCCATCAGCTGCTGCTTGTCAGGCGAAATCATCACTGTTCCGGGATCCATCTGCCCGCTTGCCGTACCCCTATCAGCGTATTTCGGCACAAGCTGCATGCCGCAGTCAGGAGCGAAGCCTGGCTTGTCCGACTTGTAGGCCGGATGCATCGGGTCGTACCAGTAAAGGATTTTGCGGTCCCCGGTTTCCAGTTCTGCCGGCATAGACTGAGCGCGCTGATTGTGGCGCTCGTGAGCGACATGCGCGGATGCTTGGCTTGTGCCGCTGTCGCGCCCGGCCCACATGCCACGTCCGTAAATCACCGCCAGCACAAATACCATTGCCAGAACAAGCGCGCCGACACGCAGAAATTTCGCCATCAAAGTCACTCCTTAGCTCCTGGTATAGAACCGCCGGGGCTTGCGGCTGCTGATGTCAGCTCCAGCCCGGTCACGCTTTCCAGTTGCGCCAGCGATGTCTGGTAGTTAGCCAGTTCGCGGTAGTAGTCAATCTGATAACTCACAACGGTGCTGAAATTGGTGAGCACGCTGAGAAAATCCACCGTACCCACCTGATAGGCTGACATGGAGGACTCCAGGGCCAGCGAAGATTGTGGTACCACCCCTTGCGAGTAGAGCTGCAGCAGCTGCTCGGAGGCCTTGGCTGCGAGGTATTCCTGTTTAACCTGGAAGTTCAGCTCGTTTTGACGGTTCTGGCGGTTCTTCTCAGCTGCTGCTACCTGCTCACCTGCCTCGGCCAGCTCCTGGCGCTGTTTGCTTTTGTAGAACACGGGGATGTTGACTGTGAAGGTGAAGCCGTGCATATCGGGCAGGAGCGGGCGTTGCTCGTACATATAGCCGACGGCCAGGTCTGGGTAGTAGTCCTTGTGGGCCAAGTTGGCAGCCAGTTGGCTGCGCTCCAGCATGCGCTGCTCGCGCTGCAAGCCTGGGTCGGAGCGGTCCGCAAATTCATAAAGCTGATCCATGCTGTAGTTGAGCGGAGTAGCGCCGGGAATGTCCGCTGGTGGAGGCAGCGGCTGCTCCGGCCGCCGCGCCAGCAGCGCAGTCAGGCGAGCCGCTGCCGTCGCCCGCTGCTGCTGCAGCATAGTCAGCTTTTGCAGCAGCAGAGAGAGTTCCACTTGCGACTTCAGCACATCCTGCTGAATCCCTTTGCCTACCCGGTATCGCGCCGCGGCGATTTGTGAGAGCTTCTGCAGCAGGTCCTTGTTCTGCACCGTGACCTGTACCGCCTTGTCGTAGTACCAGTAGTCGTAGTAAGCGTTCTTAACTTCGGCCTTCAGGCGACGGCGCACGGCGTCGTAATCGGCTTGCGCAGCGTCGGCCTCCCTGCCGGCTATCTCTCCACGCAGCTCCCGCTTGCCAGGAAAAGGCAATTCCTGCATGGCTGCCAGCCCGCGATAACTGGAAGGATCCTTGGTCTGCACTGAAAACGGCGTGATGTTGCCCATCCAGTTGACGGAAAGCTTCGGGTCGGGAAAGCTGCTGGCCTGGGGCACGCGGCGGCGCTCCGCCTGGGCGGTGCGCAGCGCGCTCTGCAGCGCTGGATTATTGTGCAGGGCTTCCCGAACCGTGTCCTCCAACTGCAGGACGGCCGCTGCCTGGGCGGTTCCGCCGGTCACTTCTACCGTAACCGTGTTCGTAACTTGTGCCTGCATCGCCGTCGCGGTCACAAAAAGCAGGCCAGCCAGGCCAAGGGGTAGGAATTTGTGGCTCATGCGATCCTTCCGTTTTCAAGAATTACCTGCGTCGCCGGCTTATCGCCGGGTGCTGGGTGCAGAAGGAGACACGTCTAGATCAGGAAGGTGCAGAGCTGGGCTTGGGCCGATGCGAAGGGGGGACAGGCACTATCCGCTGTCTCGGTGTCAACGATTCGAGGCGAGCGCACAGAGAATGTGACCGTAACCACCGAAGGGACAATCATGCTCGCTGGCGCCGGTTGAAGGGCGAGGGTGGGGAAGGGTCGAGGAGCCGCAATCCGGCAGCATGGGAGCTCGCCAGCAGCTTGCGCCCGGATTCCGGAGTCCGGCTGCGCCTGCGGCATGGGACACTTGGAGCACTGGCCCGTTCCGCGCAACATCTGGCAGATGCGGCCAGCGTGGGCTAGCGGCGCCCACAAAAAGGCCGAAACCAGCAAACAGGCCGCAGTCTGGAACGCGCACTTCATGAGATACCAAGGTTCATTCTAGGAGGTGCTGACCGGGGCTTCTGTGATTCTTGTCACAAGCAACTGTGACCATCGTCATGCGGAGGGAAAGGCCTTCACACGTCCTGCGAGCCGACCTTTTTCTTCTGCGTGCACTTGTTCATGATGGCGGAGCGCAGCCGCGTTCGCAGGTCGTCGGGAAGTTCGTAAAGGGTGGAGTCGCGGTAGATCTCGATGGTCTTCTTGGTGGTATCGCAGATGACGTAGCAGTTGTGGCACCAGGCCAGATGTTCTTCCAACTCCGCCCTTGTGCGCGTGTCAAGGGCGTCATCCAGGTAGTCTGTCAGCTCTTTCAGGAACTCAGAGCAAGTCACTGTTTCC
>DATEGM010000319.1:0-7083 GCA_035280085.1 Terriglobales bacterium | reverse complement strand
CCAGCCTGGCCGAACTGCGGATTGGAAATGTCATTGGATCCTAAATAAAAGTTTGTGTGGTTGAATACGTTGAACGCTTCCGCCCGGAACTGCAATCGCCATCTTTCTGAAAGGCTGAAGTTCTTAAAGATCGACATGTCGGCATCCCAGTAGCCTGGACCAATAAAGGTGTTGCGTCCCAGATTGCCGACGCAGCCCAGGCAGGGAGCGGTAAAGAAATTACTCGGCAGATTAAAGCCATTGGTCCACTGGTCGTGGTTGAAATGCAGAGTTTCAGCCATAGCATTCGGACGGTCATTGTTGATGCCATCCAAGTTGTAATCGCCACCGGTGTTGATGCAGTGCGTGGGATCGAAAGTGGGGCTGTCGCAGGCGCCGGGAGCAGTTGGTTGCAGAGAGGCGCGGTTTTGGTTAAACGGGGTCCAATGGCTGCCGCTCTGGAAAGACCAGATGCCGTTGAGTTGCCATCCCCCGAGGACAGCTTTGGTCAGTCCCCGCGTGTTCCGGAGAAAGGGCAGCATCCAGATGTAGTTGAAGGTAGCGCGGTGGCGCATATCAAAAGTGGAATTGCCGCGGTCCAGGCCAGGCATGGTCTGGTCGGTGGTATAGCCATCACCGGAGGCACGTCCATTGTCGGTGGTGGCTGAGTTGTGCCAGCCGGAGCCGTTGTCAATCGAGTGGCTGAAAGTATAGTTGCCGCTTACCTGCCAGCCGGCCCTCAAGCGCCTGCGCACTGACAGCTGCAACCCGTGATAACTGGATTTGCCCACGTTCGACCATACCCGGAGGTTCCCATAATTGGGATTTAACAGCCCCTGGGGATTGATGGGAAAGCCATCCGGGGTCAGATTGGTGTTGAACTTGCTGCACAGCTTGCGCCCCAAGTTATCCGTCACGCAGCTACCCTCGGGGAGGAGCGCGCCAGGGATGCGGTTAACACTCTCGGCGTGGATAAGATCATTGGCAGCGGTGCCAACGTAGTTCACTTCCATTATCAGCTTGGGGCGCAACTCCCTTTGAATGCCGAAGAACCAGTTGCGCACGAGCGGGTCGCGAATGCCCTGCGGGAAAATGATACCGGTCAACCCTGCCAGGTTGGCGTTGGCGCTATCCCACCCGGAGATGTTACCGGTGGCCTGCACTCCGAAGCCGGCATTCTGTGCTGACGGGGCTGAGCCGAGAAAGGTGGGCGGTCCGCCTGTGCTTGGACCATAGACAATCTGCTGCGTGGTGCTAGGGAATATCAAGTAGTTCAACGCTTGATTCAGGGAATAATAAGGCGGGTTCCAGCGTGTATCCGACATAGGAGTGTAAATTGCGCCCTGGTAAGCCATGCCAAAACCGCCGCGCAAAGCGGTTTTGCCGTCGCCAAAGAGGTCATAAGCAAATCCAAGCCTCGGACCGAAGTCCAGGTGATTGCCGGCGCCGAGGGAAGATGCCGGAGCAAAGCCGCCCGGCCCACAAACGCCAGCCAGAACGGCACGGGGGTTTCCGGGGCAGGGATTGCTTGCATTCTGAATCTGGCCGGCGCCGGTGGTGATGTTGTCAATTATGCTTTGCCCCGGCCCTTTCACGAAGGTAGTAGCCAGGTTGTTGGCATCAGTAAGCCGCGCATAAAGATCGTAGCGCAGACCCAGGTTGAGAGTGAGGCGCCGGGAGAATCGCCAGTCATCTTGAGCGTAAAGGCCGAAAGTCCAGTTGCGAAAGTGGCGAATATTGGTGGCAAGGTGGGAAAGGCCCCCGTTCAGCAGTCCCGGGTCAACCCCAGCCCCTTCGCCGTAAGGTGCGTCCAGAGCAAAGAAAAGAGGGTCGAAGAAGGAATAAGTAGGCCTGCCCTGATTAGACTCGGAATGCTGCAGATTGCGGCGAACGTCTCCGCCTATTTTGATGAGGTGCTTGCCGCGGCTAAGCGAAACCAGGTCGGAATAGGAGTACGTGTGCTCGCGGAAATACTGTGGGTAGCCGGAGTACGAGCCAAAGCCGACGGTACCGTCGTCGAGGGCTATGTTGGGCACGCCCGGCAAAGATACCGGGATCAGGTTGAGATCAGAGGTGTAGCCGGCGCGAAACTCGTTCACGGTGATCGGGCTGAAAACACGAATAAAGCTGAATTGGAAATTCGGCGTAGTGTTAGTAGAAGGGCTTAGAAAGTTGTGGCGAGGCGCGACGTTTTCGCCAAAGGCAAAATTGTCTCTCGATTTTGCCCAGTTGAATTCTGCAAAGAACCTATTTTCAGCATTAGGGTCATAGTCTATTCGCAGCGAAGCTTCGTTGCCGTTGAAAAGGTCATCGCTGGTCTGGGAGCTGAATGGATCGAGGGCATACATCAGGAAGGGCTGGTTGCGCCGGAAAACGCCAGCCTGCGGAGCGCTGAACGGCGAACCGCCCGGACAGGCACCCTGATTCATCTGATCAATGTCGGCTTGCTGCACGCCAAACAACCGCGCAAACTTAGCAGCCAGGATGCCAGTTTGATCAGTGCTGGCGGGACACAGGTACTGGGCAAAACTGGTGAAACCCGACCCCGAGTAATTGCCCTTCACATACTGCTGCAAGGTGTAAGCCGGCCGGCCGCTATCGGCAGGAAAGCTGGAATAGAGCAGGGAGGCAACGGATTCGGGAAACGAAGCTTCCACCGCCTGCCGGAACTGGGGGGATTCGACCAGAACCTCTCCCGGGGAAGAGGTAATAAAGCGGTCGCCCTGGTAGGCCGCGAAGAAGAAGAGCTTGTTACGCACAATCGGGCCGCCAATGGTGCCCCCGAACTGGTTCAAGTGCAGGGGGGACTGCTTGCGATTGGCAGGATTGGGATCGTTGTTGGCAAAAAAGGAATTGGCGTCAAAGACATTGTTGCGCACGAACTCCCACGCGCTGCCGTGCAGGAAATTGGTTCCTGATCTGCTGACCACACTGGTAATGGCGCCGGCGTTGTTGCCGAATTCGGCCGAGTTGTTGAGGGTGAGGACCTGGAATTCCTCCACGGTGTCCTGAATAGGCTGATTAACCGGTCCACCGGACAACCCCGTATTGGCAACTCCGTTAAGGAGGAATCCGTTGAAGTTCTCGCGCACGCCGTTGACCACTGTATTGGCGCCGTTCTCGAGGATGATGTGACGAACGTTCACCGCGCCGGGCGCGTACTGGACCAGGTTGTAGACGTTACGGCCATTGAGAGGCAGATTGGCAACTTGCTCGGGGTCAACTATTGAGGAAAGCCGCCCGTCCTGGGTATTGACGGAAGCAGGTGACGTGATGACCTGAATGATCTCCCTGGCCTCGGCGGTTTTCATCTGGAAGTCAACCCTGACCACGGTTCCGGCGCTCAGGGTCAGGGTGGCCGTGGAGAGCTCAGCGAAACCTTGGGACTGGGAACGCAGCCGATAGCGGCCCGCTAGAAGACCGCTGGCATAGTAAAGCCCGGCTTCATTGGTGCGAAAGACGAATTCAACCCCAGTGTCGAGGTTCTGCACCAGGACGCGAGCGCCTGAAATTACGGCTCCGGTCGGATCGGTAACCACGCCGGTGAATTGCCCGTGTTCGAGCTGGCTTAAGGCGGGGATCCCCAACACAAAAAATAAGACGAGGCAGGCGGCGCAACGTGCCATCCGAACTTCCCTTTCTTGGACTCGTTCGACCGCACCACCGCGAAGTCACGCGAGATTGTTGTTTCAGCATCATGGCGGGTCATATTGAGGAGGGAGTATACCCGAATCCGCGAAATCGCCAGCATTAAAAATTCATTTGGTGAAGGAGCGGAGGCAACTGCCGGCAGGAACTTTTGGCACCCTGATTGGCACCCGTCGGGCGGACTTCCCCGAGGGAAGTCCGCACCAGCGAGCGGAAAACAACATCTCGTTACGCCTTGTCGTATACGGCAGTGCTCTTGGTTTTCTTGCCCTGGGCGTCTTTTCCCGTCACCGTCACCGTTCGCGTCTTGCCATCGGGCGAGAGCTCAATCGTACCGGTCATAATGACTTTGCCGTCCTTCTTGCCCTTGAAGCCCAAGTGATGGGCGCTTCTCCAGTCGTAGGAGCGCATGTCTGAATTTGGATCGCCGGTGACGGGGTAGTCCTTGCCATCGAACTTTCCCGTCCACTCACTATGGACTGGTTTGCCTGAGGCATCCGTCCCGTCCACGGTGACTTTCACGCTATCGCCGGAAGCCTCGTAGACGACGGTGTTGTTCTTCCCCGCGCCACTTGCGAACTTCGACTTCGCCTCATTCAGCTTCCACGTACCCATGAAGCCTTTCTGGGCAAAGCAAAATGTTGTGCCGATAAAACACACAGCCAGAGTTAGCAGGACTGTTCTTGTCTTCATGTCCTCTCCTGATTGAGAAGAAAGATTTGGGGGCCCAATTCGGTGGGGGTCATTGTAGTGCCCGCCAGAAGCTTCGGCAACCGGCAATTCACAATGACGTTTTGGCCTTCAGTGTGCCTGCAGTCGAGCACACGTCGTTTAGCATGTCAGGGCCTGCAGAAATACGGGTTTGAGCCGCACAGGAACTTGCGCGGCAGCCCGGGTAGTGCCCTAAAGCCGAGCAACCGGGGCAGGTGTACCTGATTAGTGGCCCCGCCGCTTCAGCACGGGAGGGCCATCCTCTCCCGTATTCGAGGGCACACCAGGATTGGACGCGCCAGTCATGCTCGCGGTGCTTCCCCCTTCGAGGCGGGCGCCATGCGGCGATTGCGCAGCTGGTATGACAGAAATCGGGCTCCGCAGCTCGAAATTCAGAACCGTTTCCGGACGGAGCACAATTTGTTCGCCTTTGCCTGCCGCGGAAACACCCGTGCCTGCGCCCGCACCCATGGTAGCTCCGATGGCGGCACCCTTGGCGCCGCCAAGAAGTCCGCCCAGCACGGCGCCCAAGGCTGCTCCTCCGCCCACTTTTTCAGCCGTGCTCTTGCCGCGGGACTTGCCCCGCCGCGTGTACTGGTTGGTTTCGAGGTCGTACTGTCTCCCGTTAACGGAAACTTGAGTCAACTGCAGCGCGAGTGCGGAACTGCCTGCGAACCGGCCGGCGCTCTTGGCATCTACGATTCTTCCGGTCAGCTCGTAACCTGCGGGCACAACGGTCGCACCCGACGCGTCCAGGAGAGCGGCGTCCAGGGTGGCGCGAAAGCTGTCTCCGGGATGGTTCCTCCCGGAATCAACTTCATCCAGCAGCCGAACCGTTATGTTCGTCCCCGCCGGAATCGTAATCGGCCTGGGTTGCGGCAGACGTACTGGCGCAGCAGTAGTCGTTGCCGGTGTTGCGCTTGCGGGAGCAGCAGAGGCCGTCACCGCTGCAGGTTTCGGCATGGAAGGACTCGCTGCCGCGGGAGCGGGAGACGCAGTGGAAGCAGTCCGGGCGGGCATGGAGCTGGGCATTACGGAAGGCACCGGTGGCTGCGCTGCGCCTACTGGCGAGGATGGAGGCGCTGCTGCTACGGAATAAGGCAGGCCGGAGCCCGGCGCGGTTTTCGTCTGCGTCGCCGCCCGGATCGTACCCCGGTCAGCTTTCCCGGCGAGATCGTTTTGGATGGCCAGTTTCGCCTTCGGGCGGGCCGCTGCTTTTTGTATTTGGGGCGGAGTAGTGGACGAAGCCGGCGCATGCGGCTGCGAGGGAACCGGCTGCAGTCCGGAGCGACTCGCAGGAGTTGATGATGAGGGCAGCGGGTTTTGTTCTCCTGTCGGTCGCGGGTCCGCTACGGCCTGCACCTCCTGAGAGGGCGTAACCTGCAGGTTGTTCACGACGGTTTTCACGCCCGCAATAGTGGCCGCGTCTGCTGCCGCGGAAAGACGTTCTGGATCACTGCTCACGAATCCGTTCAAAGTCAGAATTCCATTGTTCGACTGAATCGTGATTTTGCGGGTATGCACGCTGGGATCGCCATAGATTTTTGCCTGCGCTTCGCTGGCGACTTGGGCGTCATTATGCGGCCGTGCGCAACCGGCGGCCAATAATGCCGCCAGTAAGGCTGTGCTGAACAGACATCCGCCCCTTTGCATGAGTACTCCTATTGCCCTGCAGACTGGCGCCCGCCGCGCCTCGCGGGTCTACGATCTCTGACGGGATGAAGGCGCTCTTTCTCAGTTTAACCCCTCCTCGTTCGTTTAGTTTCGAGGCTATTCGGAAATTGTGTTTCTCAGCCTAGGCGGTAGGCCTTACCAGGTACTAAGGCTGGAGAACGCTGCTACAGGGTTCCCAGGGCGGAAAGCAGCAGCCAGCAACGAGTGGATTGATAAGATCTGATGGTCTGGTAACGCCGCCGAGTAACGCAAAAGCGCTCCAAATTCAGAATATGGACATCTAACTGCGTTCCTTAGTCAACTGGAGCGAGATTATCTCTTGTCCGTCTTCTCGTTCGCTTTCTTTTGTGCGGCGCGCTTCTGCGCCTCTACTGTCCAGGGCGGGACGATGCCGTTCACGCGAGCGTAAGCTACGGATTGCCCCAGGTGCTCGTGGGCGTCAGCCACCAGGATGTAAACCACATCGCCGGCATTCGCCTGCGGTCCTAGTTTGGGGAGTAGCTTGGCGAAATCCGCATTGCTCATGCCATTAATGGTGGTTCGCGTGAACTCCCACGATTTGTTCAATTCCTCGATGATGCGGGCCGGTTCGGTACTGGATTTCTCAAAACTCTTGCGATCGAAACCGGCGGGGGCTGTAGCCCCCATAAGCCCGAGAATTGTGTAGCGCTCTCCGGCAACGTGTAACAGAACTTCGGCGAACGAACGAGAATCCGGCGAGGGACGCCAGGTGAATTTGTCCGCGGGCACAGCATTGGCGAGGGCGACGAACTTCTTCTGTACCTGTTCTAAGTCGAGCAGGGACTGGGGCTTCAGATCATAGCTTGGTGCGGTGCGGTCGGCCGTGGCGGAGCTCTGCGCCAGAACAAAGCTGGTCCCCGTCCCCATGCCGAACAGCAGCAACAACATCAAAAGCAATTGTTTCATGTTTAGTTCTCCTCGAGACATTCGAACCGCGAACTTAGACGAGAGTAGGGAGTGAATGTCAACCGGGTGGTTGAGTTTCTTTCTCAAACCGGGTGCCCGCATTCCACATTACCCCTGGCTGGGGCTCTGATTCAGTGCGATTCA
>DATEGM010000318.1:0-5992 GCA_035280085.1 Terriglobales bacterium | reverse complement strand
GGCGCCATGTTCGAGCACCGTTTCCGCTCCGCCGACGCCATCGAGAAGATCACGGTGGATGAGGTGAAGATGGAGTACCTCTATACCGACGGCGACAATTACTACTTCATGAACACCGAGAACTACGAGCAGACCTACCTGGGCAAGGACATCCTGGGCGATGCGGTGGATTACCTGATTCCCAACCTGCAGATTGATGTGGAGTTTTTCGACGGCAAGGCGGTGGGCGTGGAACTGCCGCAGACCGTGGATCTGACCGTGGTCGAAACCGAACCCGGGTTGAAGAGCGCCACGGCGAGCAGCGTGACCAAGCCGGCCAAGACGGAAACCGGGCTGATCGTCCAGGTGCCGCCGTTCATCAATGAAGGCGAAAAGATCCGGGTGGATACGTCGGAGGGGGCGTATCTGTCGCGCGCGTAGTTAATGTTAATGATGATTGACGAATGACGAATGAAAGCGGGGCGCGGCGATTCGTTTATCACTCTTCATTCATCATTCTTCATTCGTAATTTACCAATTCCCCATGGTTTCAACTGACAAAACTGCTGACCTCCGCGCCCGCCGCTTTGTAGTGCGGGGGCGGGTACAGGGGGTGGGTTTCCGCTGGTTCGTGGAGCGCGAGGCGCATATGCTGGGCGTTTGCGGCTGGGTGCGCAACAACGCCGACGGCAGCGTGGAAGTGCTGGCCATGGGCACGCGCGAGCAACTCAGCGGCTTGCGCTCGCGCCTGCAGCAGGGGCCGCGGGCGGCGCGGGTGGACGCGGTGGAGGAAAAAGACGCGCAGCCGGTGGCGGGACTGAAATCATTCCGCATCGAAGGAGCCTGGTAGATGGCGCAGCCGAGCGGCCGCACCAATTGTGATCACCTGAAACAACTGATTCGCGAAGTTCCTGATTTCCCGGTCAAGGGAATCCTTTTCTACGACATCACCACGTTGCTGAAAGATCGCGTGGGTTATGCCACGCTGATTGACGCGCTGGCGGAATATTACCTGCCCAAGAAGCCGCACCTGGTGCTGGGGATTGAGGCGCGGGGATTTATTTTTGGCCCGGCGCTGGCCTACCGCCTGAACGCCGGCTTTGTGCCGCTGCGCAAGCCGGGCAAATTGCCGGCGGAGACGGCGCGCTGGGATTACGAACTGGAGTACGGCAAGGCGGCGCTGGAAATTCACCGCGATGCCATCAAACCCCGGCAGCGCGTAATCATTGTGGACGACCTGCTGGCAACGGGCGGGACGGCGCAGGCTTCGGTGCACCTGGCCAAGTCGCTGGGAGCAGAAATCGCGGGCATGGGATTTGTGGTGGAGTTGGACTTCCTCAAGGGCCGGGACAAGCTGGCGCCGTACGACGTGTTTTCCTTGCTGCACTACGACAAGTAGGTAAAAGCGGGCGCGAAATCATATGCGGGAGGTGGCGCTTCCGAAATACCGTGGAAGCGCACGGCTTCAGCCGTGCGATGTCCGTGGTAATAAATCCGGGCTTTAGCCCCGATGCACCGATCACGTGCCGCCCCTGTCGGGGCTCGCTGGTTTTGGGGGCACTTACCCAGGGCTGACGCCCTGGGCTAAGAGAGGTATCGCCCTTCGGGCTGACAAGGGGCGGCGCGTTCGGTACGGCACCGCGAAGGCGCTCCTTTTCGTTTTTGAAGAGCGTCAGTCCGCCTTCGCATTTACCGAAGGTCCGTTCAAAACAAATGGCCGGCCTGTTATCCCGACTGGTCTTCTTCGACCCGCAACTCCGAGCCTTTGGGCAAGTAGCTTTTGCGGCGGAACCAGTCCTCCATTTTTGCCCTAAGCTCATTGAGGGGCACGCGGGAACCGATTTCTATCAGGCCGTCGGCAACCGGAAGGGTGTCGTCGAAGATGGAGGCGTTGGTGAAGTTGCGCATGGAGAAGCTGTCCAGCCATTTCTGGGGGCAGGGATGGCGCTGGCCGTCGGCCTCGTATTCGACGCGGATCTTGCGGGAGAACATGGGCAGAAACATTGTAGTCGGTTGCTGGGCGTTGCCTCTCGGCTCTCGGTTGTTGGCTCTCGGCCCTGCGCCGCCGGTTTTGGCTGTCATCAGTAGTTTTGTCATGTTGAGCGAGGGCGAACGCCCGAGTCGAAACACCCCTACGCCGGTGGAGGGATCGAGTGGCCCAAGGGAGTCCCCACAGGTTCGAAATGCACTCGGAGTGCTGGAAGAACTCCCTGGAACCATCGCGGTAGCCGCAAAAGCGCAGGGGTGCTTCGACTGCGCCAGCATGACAGAGTTAAAAAGAGAGAGATGTAGATTCGCAAGCGAATCGGTTGGCTCCGCTCAGCATGACAGCAGTAGTAGAAGGCAGGACATTGGACGCGCAAATTAAATGGGCCGGAAACCAAGAAGCGGTGACATTCCTTGGCTTCCAGCCCATTCGATCCTGAATTGGATCGGAGGTGATATCTTTATGCTAGACCCCTGAGCGCAAAAGTCAAGCGCGAATCCGGACTACCTCCGTAAATTGTTCAAAAATGGGACTTACAGCGCAATGAAAATGGGCCGCCGGTAGCTGAACTTGCGTTGACACTGCACAAAGGCGGATGGTAGGTTTTAGAGTTTAGCCCACACATTCTCGCGGGCTTTCCAGGCGGTCTTTTACCACAGGCATGGACGAAATTCTGAAGCAATTGGGCGGATACCTGCTTGGCGCCATCCCCACCATAGTGCTTTTGCTGGTGGTGTTTGCCGCTTACCGGGCGCTGGTACACCGGCCCCTGGCGCGGGTATTGGCGGAGCGGCACAGCCGCACCGAGGGAGCCCTGGAACGGGCGCGGGCGGATGTAGCCGCGGCTGAGGCCAAGGCGGCCGCCTACGAGCAGCGGCTGCGGGAAGCACGTTCGGCGCTGTTCAAGGCCCAGGAAGCAAGACGCAAGCAGGCCCTGGAGGCGCGTGCGGCAGCGCTGGCCGAGGCGCGCTCGCATGCCCAAAAGCGGGTGCAGGAAGCGCGAGCGGCGATCGAAACCGACAAGGTTGCGGCCCAGGACAGGCTGCAGGTGGAGGCGGGACGGCTGGCCGACGAAATCATTCGCGCCATTCTGCGTCCGGCCACGGCGGCGCAAAATCCGGTAGCGGGCGGGCGGTCATGATGCGCCAACCAAGAACTCGCGGCGCCACGATGCGAGGGCTTCTGCTAAGCGCGTTATTGCTGGTGGGGGTCCTGTTGACCGGGGCAGCCGCGGCACAGGAAAACGGCTCAGAGCCAGCTCCAACTCAGCAGAAGAGCGCTGGCCAGCAGAAAGCGGCTACAGGGGCGCAGGCGGGCGAGAACTCCGGATCGAGTTTCGGCCGGGAATTGGCGGAGGCATCGCGGGAAGCGGCGGGAGAGAACGAAGAGAACGCTCAGTTCAAGTTTTCGCCTTCGGTGCGCTGGATGGGGAAAGAACTGGGCATTGGAGTTCATGGCGCCTACTGGCTGGCTTTCATTCTGAACTTCGCAGTGCTGGCGCTGGTGGTCTACCTGCTATCGCGCTCGCGGATCCCAGCCATGTTTCGCAGCCGCACCGCAACCATTCGCCGCGCCATGGAGGAAGCCGGCAAAGCCAGCGCTGAGGCCAACCGGCGGCTGGGAGAGATCGAGGCCCGGCTGGCGCGCTTGGACCAGGAAATTGCCGCCATGCAGCAGCAGGCGGAGAAAGAGGCGGCCAGCGAAGAAGAGAAACTGCGGGTGGCGGCAGCGCAGGACGCGCGGCGCGTGGTGGAGGCCGCCGAGCAGGAGATTGCAGCCGCAGCCAGCCTGGCGAGGCGGGAGCTGAAAGCTTATGCCGCCGAGCTCTCCGTAGCCATGGCGGAGAAACGAATTCACGTAGACAAGGACACAGACGCGGCGCTGGTGCGCGACTTCGCCGAGCAACTGGGCGACGGCACGCGCGGGCCGCACCGCAATGGCGGAAAGGATAGCCGGTAGCCTATGGCCGCGGTCAGCAGCCGTTACGCACGCGCCTTCGCCGACGTGGTAACGGAGCGCAAACTGGACCCCACCCAGGTGCGGCGCGAGTTGGGCGTGCTGGCGGAAATGGTGCAGCAGAACGACGAGCTGCGCCGGGTGTGGGAAGCTCCAGCGCTGCCGGCCGCGCAGAAGCGTGCGGTGCTGGACGCGCTGGCGAAGCGCGCCGGCATTTCGCCCATGGTGCGGAATTGCGCCGCCGTGCTGATTGATCACGAGCGCGTTCCCATGATGGACCAGATTGTGCGCCAGTTCGAAGTGGAGCTGGACCGGCGGTTGAATCTGGCGCAGGCCGAGATCACAAGCGCCCGCGACCTGAGCCCGGAAGAGAAGCGGGTGCTGGAGGCAGAAATCGGGCGGCTCACGGGAAAACAAGTGCGAGCCAGTTATTTTCGCGATCCCAACCTGCTGGGCGGCGCCGTTATCAAGGTGGGCAGCACCATTTACGACGGCTCGGTTCTGGGACAGTTGAACAAGATTCGCGAACACCTGGTGGAAAGTCAGTAGTTGGTAGTTGGAGGTCACGTGAGATGCTTCACGGCTGAAGCCGTGCCCTTCCGAAATCGTGCGTTATTGGTCCCGCTTTCAGCTACTGGGAACTGAGAACCGAGAACTGAGAACTGATTCATGGCACAGATTAAAGCTGACGAAATCACACAACTGATCCGCGAGCAGATCGAGAACTACGAATCGAAGATCGCGGTGGACGAAGTAGGCACGGTCATCTCCCTGGGCGACGGCATCGCCCGGCTCTATGGGCTGGATAAGGCCATGGCCGGCGAATTGCTCTCGTTTCCCCATGACGTGAAAGGCATCGCCATGAACCTGGAAGAAGACCAGGTGGGCGCGGTGCTGCTGGGCGACTACACCGAAGTGCGCGAAGGCGACGAGGTCAGGCGGACCGGGCAGATCATGAGCGTGCCGGTGGGCGAAGCCATGGTTGGCCGAGTGGTGAATTCTCTCGGCCAGGCCATTGACGACAAAGGCCCGATCGCCACCGACCAGCACATTCCGATCGAGCGGCTGGCGCCGGGCGTGATTTCGCGGCAGCCCGTGCGCGAGCCGATGGCCACAGGCCTGAAGGCCATTGACAGCATGATTCCCATCGGCCGCGGGCAGCGCGAGCTGATCATTGGCGACCGGCAGACGGGCAAGACGGCGATCGCCATAGACACCATCATCAACAACAAGGGTGGTGACCTGATTTGCATTTACTGCGCCATCGGGCAGAAGCGGTCTTCGATTGCGCAGGTGGTGAAGACGCTGACCGACTTCGGCGCCATGGACTACACCATCGTGGTGGCGGCGTCGGCTTCGGAACCCGCGCCCATGCAGTACATCGCGCCCTATGCGGCCTGCGCCATGGGCGAGTACTTCCGCGACAGCAAGAGGCACGCGCTGGTCATCTACGACGATCTTTCCAAGCACGCGGCTTCTTACCGTGAAATCTCGCTGCTGCTGCGACGGCCTCCGGGGCGCGAGGCGTATCCCGGGGACGTGTTCTACCTGCACTCGCGGCTGCTGGAGCGCGCGGCCAAGCTCAGCAATGATTTGGGCGGCGGCTCGCTGACCGCGCTGCCGGTAATTGAGACGCAAGCGGGCGACGTTTCCGCGTACATTCCCACCAACGTTATCTCGATTACCGATGGGCAGATTTACCTGGAAACCGACCTGTTCAACAGCGGCATTCGGCCAGCGGTGAACGTGGGGTTGTCGGTGAGCCGCGTGGGATTCACCGCGGCTATCAAGGCGATGAAGCAGGTAGGCGCGACCCTGAAGCTGGAACTGGCGCAGTACCGCGAGCTGGCAGCATTCGCCCAGTTCGGCAGCGACCTGGACAAGGCCACGCAGGCGCAGCTGGCGCGCGGCGAGCGCCTGGTAGAGGTGTTGAAGCAGGACCAGTACTCGCCGCTTCCCTTCTCCAAGCAGATTCTGATCATCTACGCGGGTACCAATGGCTATCTCGACGACGTGCCGGTGGAGCAGGTGCGCCCCTTCGAGAAGGCGCTCTACGAGTACGTGGACACC
>DATEGM010000317.1:0-4964 GCA_035280085.1 Terriglobales bacterium | reverse complement strand
TCGCCTTCGATACCCCGTTCACGGAAAAGACCTACTTCCATGACACGGGTATTTACCTGCAGGACGCCTGGACGATCCGCCAGCGGTTGACATTGAACCTGGGACTGCGCTACGACCGGTTCATCAGCTATTACCCAGCGCAATCTACTTCGCCCAATCTGACCTTCCCCGACCTGTTCCCGCCGACCAAATATCCAGCTTCGGGGAACCTGATTGACTGGAATAATGTTTCACCGCGCATCGGGATTGCCTGGGATCCGAGCGGTAAAGGCACCTCGGTGCTACGCTTCAGCTACGGGCGGTTCTACAAGATGGAAGGAACGGGGCTGGTGGAAACGGTTAACCCCGTCGGATTCGCGGGAAAAACTTTCACCTGGGTTGACAGCAATCACGACGGCATTCCTCAGGTCAATGAATGGAAAAATCCGGCGAATCAAATTGGCGCATTCGGCGGAACCAGCACCCGCATTGATCCGCACATGAGCCGGCCTTACACCAACGAGTTCAGCGTCTCCTATGAGCACCAATTGTGGAACGACCTGCGGGTCAGCGCCTCCTATTTTTATCGCAGCAAGAAGGACCTGATCGGGCTCACCAATACGGCGGTGGCGCCTTCGGACTACACTCCGGTCACAGGCTTCACCAATCCCATTACCAATCAACCGCTGACGCTCTTCAACCTCAGCCCGGCGAAGGTCGGGCAGTTCAACTTCCTGATGACCAACATTGCGGAAATGAACGACAATGCCTACCACGGGGTGGAGTTCGACGCGGTCAAGCGGCTCTCCCACCGCTGGCAGTTGCTGGCGGGCTTCACCGTCCAGCGGCAGAAGGGTGTGTCATTTGCGGGCAGCACCGCTTCCACGATCAGCTCGGATGATGCCATTTTCGGCGAGAATTTTGCCGATCCCAACCTCGACATCAACCGGCGGAACAACTATCTCAACCTCGACTCCACTTACGTGTTCAAGGTGGACAGCACCTACGAGATGCCGTGGAAGATAGGCACCAGCGTGAACTTCCAGCACTACACCGGGTATCCGATTCAGCCGGTGAACGTGTTCAGCGGCCTGAACCAGGGGCCGGAGACCGTGATTCTGGAGCCGGCGGGAAAGATCCGCCTGCCCAACGTCAACCTGCTGAACTTGCGGCTATCGCGCGACTTCGCCTTCGCGGACCGGTGGCACGTGGAACCTCTGGTTGATCTGTTTAACATAACCAACAGCCAGACCGTTATCTCTAAGGTCAATACTTTCGGCCCATCGTTTCTGTTCCCGTCCAACACGGTGAACCCATTCATCGCGAGGTTCGGATTGAAGGTGAATTTCTAATCGAAACGCCTTGAGTTACGGCCTATCACAAGCCCGGCCGGTGCAGAGAAGATGCGCGCCGGCCGGGCCGCATTTACCATCCCCCAATTCTGAGGGTGCCATGATGCCATCCATCCGGCGGTTCGCGGTCCTGGTGTTGCTGTTGTCGCTGGCAGGAGCGGGAAGCAGTTTCGCCCAGCACACCGGCGGTTCGAAACGGCTCAGCATTGAGCAGTTAATGGACATTAAGCATCCCTCCGATCCGGTGTGGTCGCCGGATGGGAGCCGGGTCGCCTTCCTGTGGGATCGCGCGGGAGTGACCAATCTCTACGTTGCCAGCGCCGGCGGTTCGGGAGAACCCACTCCGCTGACGAAGTTCACGGATGGACACCTGGGAAATGCGTTCTGGAATCACAACAGTAAGACCGTATATTTCGAACGTGATGGCAGCCTGTGGCAGGCAGCAGTTGCAGGGGGAGAGTCGCAGCCGGTGTGGAAGGGAAAGTCAGGAGAGCGTGGCTTTGCCCTTTCCCCAGATGGCGCGCGAGTAGCCCTGGTTCGCGGCGGGGATGCTGCCGAAGATGACGATGAGTTGCTGTTGCGCTCGCTCACCGACGGAACTGAAACGCGGGTGGCGCAGGACGCGGTCAGCATCAACCGGCCGCAGTGGGCGCCGGACGGAGCGCACATCGCTTACATCAGCGGGGCGAAGATTGTTCATCACAATGTTTCGCCGGATTATTCCGGCGCCAAGCTCATCTATTCGGTTGAGGAATACCAGCCGGGCCAGTTGATGCTGGTTGCGTCATCGGGTGGGAAAGCAGTCGCCGTGGGAACGCGGGGGAGATATGACGCGCTGGCCTGGGTGGACGCGAGCCATCTCGTCTTTGCGCGCCAATCTGATCACTACAAGCGGCGGACCATCTACGTGGCCGATGCCAAAGATGGCTCCACGCGCGCTATCCACGAGGATGTGGAGAAAGACTTCTGGAGTCTTCCCGACTGGGAGGCCGGACCGGAGCCGGTACCCTCGCCCGATGGCCGCTGGATAGCTTTTCTGAGCGATCAGGACGGGTGGGATCACATTTATGTCATCCCGTCGGTTGGCGGGCAGGCGGTGCAGATCACCAAGGGCCGGTTTGAGGCGTGGCGGCCGGCATGGTCGCACGACAGTACGCGAATTGCGTTCGATGCCAATGAACCGGACCATTCGGGCGACCGGCGGCTGGGGGTTGCAACCCTGGGCAAGGATCCGCGGCAGGCGAAGATTGAATACCTAACCGCCGGAACCGGCACCAACATCGCGCCGCGCTGGTCAGAGGATGACCGGCATCTGGTCTATCAGCACACCGACGTTCAGAATTCCGCCGACCTCTACGTGATGGACGCAACGGCAGGCGCCAAGGCGGCGCGGCTTTCTGATTCCCTGCCCGCCAGCATTGACCGCAGCTCGCTGGTTGCGCCGGAGTTCGTGCGCTTCCCGGGAGCCGACGGCCAAATGGTGCCGGGCTGGCTGTTTGTTCCTAAGAACCTGGATCGCAGCAAGAAGCACCCGGCGATCATCTGGATTCACGGCGACGGGATAAACCAGAACTACGACGGCTGGCACGTGCAGCGCAACTACGCCGTGTATTACAGCTTTCACCAGTATCTGCTGCAGGAAGGCTACGTGGTGTTTGCGCCCGACTACCGCGGCAGCATCGGGTATGGCCGCGACTGGCGCAACGGCGTGTACATGGACGTGGGCGGCAAGGACGCAAAAGACGCGTGGATGGGGGCGAATTATCTGAAGACGCTGCCTTATGTGGATCCCGACCGCATTGGCGTGTGGGGGTTGAGTTATGGCGGCTTTTTCACGCTGATTGCGATGACCGATCAGCCTACGCTTTTCCGCGCCGGAGTAGACGTCGCCGGAGTGGTGGATTACGTCATGTACTACAACGATCCTTACCACAACGACTGGACGGTGGGACGAATCGGGACGCCGGAAGAGAATCCGCAGGTTTATGCAAACGCGTCGCCGCTTTCGCACATTGACCGCCTGGCGCGGCCTCTGCTGGTGCTGCACGGCACGGCAGATGTGAATGTGCCCTTTATCGAGTCAATTCGGCTGATGGATGAGGTGCTGAAGAAAAACAAGGGCGATTTGGTTCAATTCATGGTTTATCCGGGAGAATTTCATTACTTCACTCGCGAACACGTGTTGCGCGATGCCTGGCGCCGGGTGGACCAGTTCTTCGCTGGTCATTTGTGCGAGGAGTGTTCCGCCACCACGAAAAGCCCGGAATAGGCCGTTCATGATGCAGAACGAGGCGTGCCAGCCCCCGCGAAATCAGCGGCTTCCAGCGGAAGCGAGCCTTATTTCCACTGCTCTGTAACCTGTTCCTATTCCCGCGGTCAGAACGTCTGCGATTAAGCCAGCCCCGCCAGGGGCCTTGGTGCCAACGGAAAGCCACGGCCATTCAAGGCTGACGGCCTCAGGTCACGGTCCAGGGTTCCCTCGCACGCCGGCCGGAACTACGAATTTCACCGATTCTGTTGGAAGGAGAGTCTATGTTCGAACCAGGTTACGCCTCGCAGCGGACCAGGCTAAGGTGGGCTGCCGTCGCGGTCGTGGTTGTAGCGACAGCATGCGCCGCCTTCGCCGCCTCGGGGAGTTTTATCGGGCCACTCAATACGATCACAACCCTGGGCTCAACCGTTCCAGTTAACGGAGATGTCAATCCTTACGGAGTTGCCCAGGTGCCGGTGAGCACAGGCAACCTGGTGCAGGGACACATCCTCATCAGCAACTTCAATAACAGCGCGAACCAGCAGGGTACGGGGACAACGATTATGGATGTTGACCCCAGTGCCATGACGGTCACCCAATTCGCGCTAATTGACGCCGGCAGCCTGCCGGGGCCGTGCCCAGGAGGAATCGGGTTGACCACCGCCCTGGTCGTCCTGCGCACAGGATGGGTAGTCGTCGGCAGCCTGCCGACGACGGATGGAACGTCTGCGACAGCCAAAGCCGGTTGCCTGCTGGTGCTGAACAATATGGGGCAGGTCGTGGAGACCTTTTCTGGCGCTTCCATCAACGGGCCCTGGGACATGACCGCCCTCGACGCCGGCTCGCTGGTGGAGTTGTTCTTCACCAATGTGCTGAATGGAACCGTGGCGGCGAACGGGAAGGTCGTACACCGCGCCACCGTGGTGCGTTTTCTGCTCAGCGTTTCTTCCGACCAGATGCCTACTTTGCTCTTGAGCACCGTGATTGGCTCAGGTTTCCCCGCCCGCACCGACCCCAACGCGCTGGTCATCGGGCCCACTGGACTGGCGCTCGACGCTTTCGGACAGAACCTGTATGTGAACGACAGCCTGAGCAATCGGATTGCAGCTATTCGAAATCCTGCTCTTCGGCTCTCCACCGCAGGCCGTGGGCGAACGGTTTCCCAAGGGGGATTTCTCAATGATCCCCTCGGGCTCACGCTGGCGCCTAACGGCGACGTGATTGCCGCGAACGGCAATGACGGCAACCTGGTGGAAGTGACACCCCGCGGGAAGCAGGTCGCGAAGAAACTGGTGGACAACACCGGCTCGCCTCCTGGGGCGGGCACGCTCTTCGGGCTAACCGCCCAGCCGGGGGGCGTCTTTTTCGTGGACGACGGAAAC
>DATEGM010000316.1:0-4653 GCA_035280085.1 Terriglobales bacterium | reverse complement strand
TGGGAGGCTGGCTATCGCTACCGCCAAGACCATTCTCTGCGTCAGCGACCAGGAAATCGTGCTGCATGTCCGCCGGTTGCTGCTGGAGCATGAAGGCTATCGCGTGCTGACCGCCGCCGGCGAGCACGCGGCCGTTGACCTCCTGCGCGCCCAGCCGGTTGACCTCGCGGTGCTCGACTACAGCGCCTCCGAAGCGCAACGGGTCGCCGCCGCTATCAAGAAAAACAAACCAAACCTCCGCCTGGTGGTTATCTCTTTCAGCGCTAATTTTCCTGAGAATCTTAATGGCTTGGTGGATGGCTGGGTAAGCAAAACCCGCAGTCCGGATGTGCTATTGCGTAGAATCGAGCAGTTGGTGGGCCGGAAGCGTAGTGAGGATGCGTGACCCGGTTCGCTTCAGGCCATTAGCCGCGTGCAGTCCTTTTCCCAGCCTCCAAGAACCGAGTCGAGGAAATCGCCGTCGTAGCCGACGTGCTCAAACTCTTCCGCTTCGGGCACCGGCTGCAGGAATTGAAAGCTCACCGCTTCTCCGCAAATCCGGCAAGTGGGAAAAGTCTCACCCTCCCAGAGAATGGAGTCATGCGTCGCCCGGTGCACCCGATGGCTCACCCGGTACAGGCCGCTCTGGTGAACTTGCTCTCCCGCTCGTTTCATCTTCTCTGCCTCCATGCCGGAGCCTAGTCCCTTCAATGCTGAGTGGGAATGGCACGGATGTGCCAGCTTGCCTAAGGCCGGCGTAACGACTGCTTGGCAACCCTTCGCTTTTGCTTAGGTGAGAGAGCCCGTGTGGGCACGGGGCTTTACTTGGTGCGGTCGAGCGCAGTTCGCCTGGCTCTCAGGCCGGGAACGAACTCGGCCCCCGCCGCGCCTGAATCTCAATGTAAACGTTGACCAGCGACACCGCTGCGGGAGTGACCCCGGGTATGCGGCTGGCCTGGCCCAGCGTGCGCGGCCGCACCCGCTGAAGCTTTTCCTGCATCTCGCGCGAGAGGCCGCTCACGTTCTTGTAGTCAAACCACTCCGGAATCGCCCGCTGCTCGGCCTTCTTCAGGCGCTCAATCGAGCGCTGCTGCTGCTCCAGGTAACCGGCATACTTGATTTCGGTTTCCACCGACTTCAACTCGCCGCGGACCAACGCTGATGGGCGCGCGTCAGAAGCTTCAAAAAAGCTCGGCATCAGCTCGCGCAGCGCAGGCGCCAGTTCCACGATGTCCACTTCCGGCCGCTTGAGCAGCTGCGCGTAGGTGGCTCCGGCAACATTGCCCACCTTTTCCGCCACAGCGGCCGGTAACCCGTTCGCCCTGGCTGTCTCCAGCAGTTGCTTCAGCGCAGCCATGCGTTCCTGTTTCGTAACATAATCCGTCCAGGTCGCGTCGGAAATCAGCCCCACCCGGCGTCCATGTGGGGTCAGTCGCCGGTCGGCGTTATCAATGCGCAAGTGCAGCCGGAACTCCGCCCGTGAAGTGAACATGCGATACGGCTCGTTGGTGCCCTTGCTGATCAGGTCGTCAATCAGAATGGCGGTGTAACCCTCGGTGCGGTCCAGGGTGAGCGCCGGCTCGCCTTTCACCTTCAGCGCCGCGTTTATCCCCGCCATGATGCCCTGGCACGCCGCTTCCTCATACCCGCTGGTCCCGTTGATTTGCCCCGCCAGGAACAGGCCCTCGATTTTCTTCGTCTCCAGTGTGCGCTGGAGTTCCGTCGGGTCAATGGAGTCGTACTCGATGGCGTACCCGGGGCGCAGCATCTCCGCTGTCTCCAGCCCCGGCACTGACTTGATGATGGCCAGCTGCACGTCAATGGGCAGCGAGGTGCTCATGCCGTTGACGTAAATTTCGTGCGTGTTCAGGCCCTCCGGCTCGAGAAACAGCTGGTGCGTGTCCTTGTCGGGGAACTTCACAATTTTGTCCTCGATCGATGGACAATATCGCGGCCCGATGGATTTGATCTGCCCGCTGTACATGGGCGAGCGATGCACGTTCTCGCGGATGATGCGATGCGTTTCCTCAGTGGTGTAGGCGATGTAGCAGGGCACCTGCGAATCGGCGTGCGCCACCCGCTTCGTCCGGAAGCTGAAGGGCGTCGGGTCGGCATCGCCCGGCTGTGCCTGAAAGCGCGACCAGTCAATGCTGCGGCCGTCAAGGCGCGGCGGCGTGCCTGTCTTCAGGCGGCAGCCTCGCAGCCCCATCTGCTTCAGCGATTCCCCCAGCAGCACCGAAGGCGGCTCGCCGCTGCGGCCCGCCGGATACTGCTGCTCGCCGCAATGAATTAGCCCGTTAAGGAAGGTGCCGGTGGTGATGATGACCGCGTCTGCTCCCACGGTGCGGCCGTCGCGCAGTTTGATGCCGCGGCAAAGCAGTCGTTGGCTCTCGGCCATCGGCTCTCGGCTAGCCGCTGACTCCTGACTCCTGACTCCCGACTCCTCCACCAGCAGCTCCGCCACTTCCGCCTGCTTGATCTTGAGATTGGCTTGCGACTCCAGCACCTCCCGCATCTTCAGCCGGTACGCCTGCTTGTCGCATTGCGCCCGCGGCGACCACACCGCCGGTCCGCGCGAGGTGTTCAGTAAACGGAACTGGATGCCCACGGCATCGGTGACCTCGCCCATGATGCCGCCCAGCGCGTCCACCTCCCGCACCAGGTGGCCCTTGGCGATGCCGCCCACCGCCGGGTTGCACGACATCTGCGCGATCAAATCCACGTTGAGCGTGTACAGCGCCGTGCGCAGCCCCATGCGCGCCGCCGCCATGGCAGCCTCGCACCCCGCATGCCCAGCCCCCACCACGACAACGTCGTATTGTTCGGTGAACTGCATTAGGTTTGTGGAAACGACTCCCCACGCCCACGTGAATCCATTCTAAATGAACACGTGGGCACAGACGCCCTCCCCTGTGCGGGCGGGTCGTAGACCCGCCTGAGGCCAACGACCAACTACCAGCTACTAACTACCCCCGTGATAGATTTATCCCCCATGAAACCCGTTCCCCCCGCTGTTCGCGGCGAAGCCGAACACAAGGTCGCATTTGAGGACACCCTCACCTATCACGATCCGCAATTGCCGCCGGTTTTTTCCACGCCCCACATGATTGGACTGATGGAGGTGGCCGCCTTCCGCGCCTTGCAGCCCTACTGTGAAGGCGACGAAATTACTGTGGGCACGGCCATCAACATCGAGCACCGCGCTGCCACCGGCGTAGGCGCTCTCGTCAAAGCGGAAGCCACCTTGGAGTCCGCCAATGGCCGCTTCTACGTCTTCCGCGTCCGCGCCCGTGACGACAATCAGGAGATCGGTTCCGGCACCGTTAGCCGCGCCGTGGTGAGCCTGGGCAAATTTATGCAGCGGCTGGCGAAAAGCAACACTTAGCCTCAGCAATCAGGAGAACCCTTAATCTAAGACACTGGCCTTGAAAGGGACGGCCTTCAGGCCGTCCGAGGGAGCCTTCAGTGCTCCCGGCTTTAGCCGTTGAGGGAAGGCGATCGACCTTGAATTAGAATCCTCCCTTGGGCAGATCGTGGCATTTTGAACAAAACGTGGCCGGCTGAATGCTGAATGCTGAGTGCTTGCCACCACCAACTCCCGCCTCGCGGTAAAATACTTCCCATGTCCTCCTTCCGTTCCACTCGCCCGCAAGCCTCGGAATATTCCCCGTCGCACGAGAGTTACATTCGCCGCGTGCCCGACGGCGATATCGTGAACATCATAGAAAAGCAGATTGATGAAACCCTGGCCTTCGTGCGCCCACTTTCCGACCGCGAGGCGACCTCCCGCCGCAAGCCTGCGGAATGGAACATCAAGGAAATCATCGGGCATTTGTCGGAGGGCGAGCGCATCATCTCCTGCCGCGCCCTGCGCTTTGCCCGAGCTGACTACCAGCCCTTGCCCGGCTGGGACCAGGACGACTACATGCGCGAATCCAATTTCAGCGAGCGCACATTGCAGGACCTTACCCAGGAACTCGAGCATCTGCGCCGCGCCAATGTGGCTCTGTTCCGCAGCTTCACCGCCGAAGCGCTGAATCGCCGCGGCAAGGCCGACGGCAAAGAAGTCTCGGTGCGCGCCCTGCTCTACATTCTTGCCGGGCACGAGCGCCATCATCTGGAACAGATGCGCCAGCGCCTGCCCGAACTGCGCGCCGCCGCCAGCTAGCGTTACATCCCCAGCTGGCTTTGTATAACCAGCTGGCGTTGCATTGCCAGCTGGTGTTACACGATGCAGCTTCTTTCTGCGCCATCAATGCTCTGTCAGCGCGTGAGCGCCCGTTTCATCACTGCTGGCGTGCCCGGGTGTGAGCGGCCGTCTCATCAAATGCTTGCGTCAACGTGGAAGCGCCCGGCTTCAGCCGGGCGAATCGCACGAAAAAACTATGTTGTCATCCTGAACCGAGCGCGACTGAGCACAGCGAAAGCTTGCCCTGAGCTTGCCGAAGGGGAGCGCGAGGTGAAGGACCTCTGCATTTTGTGCATGCCGATGCTGACTGACGGAGTTCTGCAATAGCTCAGCCTTGAGAGCTTCAAATCAACTTCTTCTCCGCAGATGAACACGAATCAACACGAATAAGAGCCGATTACTTGAATCCTGCTATCTTCAACACCCCTTGTGGCGCGGGCGCCCCCAGCCCGCGTAGGTTCCCTCTTTTTCGAACGCACCACGCT
>DATEGM010000315.1:0-9890 GCA_035280085.1 Terriglobales bacterium | reverse complement strand
GCGGCCCGCAACAGATTGCTGGTGTAGCCGGACTCTTCTACCACATCTATAAAGAGGCCGCGCACTATGCTGTAGGCCGCCCCCTCGGGGGATTTGCGAACCCAGTCCAGAATCGGCCCGTGACAGTACGCACGGTCCAGGTAGCTCATCGCGTCGGCCAGCATGCGAACTGGTTCCAACCTTTGTTCCATGTTCTTCTCCGCAATCGGCCAGCACTCAATTTGATGCACATTCCGGCAAAAAGGTCTATTCCGCAACTCTCCTTTCCCCTGGAATGTCTTCTTCTGGCTAACCCGGCCCCTCTAGCCTGCTTCGAAGCCACCGAGGCGCGCCATGGATTGCCCGAAGGATGCGGTGGAGTTTGTGACCGAGTGGTGGGAACTCAGCGGCAACATTGCCACCACGCTCGCGGCGCTGCGGCGCATCAAGGAGGCCTATCCCAGCGATTACGTCTCCATGTTTTGCCAACCCGACGAAATCGCCGGCCGCGCTGCCGCCCTGCAGGAGATATGTAATTTTATTGAAAATCTCGCCGCAGTCGGCTCGCAGAAGCTTTAGCCCGGCCTCCGCCAGAAAGTACAACAAGGCGCGGTTGACTTTGGCTGGGATTCCAACAGAACGGCAAGATCGAAACTCTGGTTAGCTGGTAAACGCTTTGACCTACATCACAGTTGGGAGAGACCGCGCCAGATGGGGCCAGATTATACGCGCCCTGGCAAGGGCTGGCTATCCCTTCCTTATCTCAGGTTGAGACACCCTGGCTTCCGCCATCAGGAGCAGCCGGTACACCAACAGCTTTCCCACTTCTTTCGCCACCAGTTTCCGTGCATGAGCGTCGCGCCACCAGTCGCTTCGGGTCAGCCGGCCGTCGTCCGGCGTCGCCAGAAAACGCACCTGCACGCCCCCCGGCAGCAAAGCCCGGCAGCAGGCGCGTACCCGCCGCAGATGTGGGCCGCTGCTCACCACCACCAGTGAGCGCATCTGCGGCCGCCTTTGCAGCCAGGCGGCCAGCGCCCGAATTTCGCTCAGCGTTCCAAAACGGCCCCTGGAAATCAGCTCCACCTCGCTCTTCCCCGATTCCATGCTCACAAAGTAGTGCCTCAGCGGGGCCGGAGTGGCAGCCGCCACACGCAACAGGTCAATTCCCCCCGGCCAGGATAATTGAGCAAATTTGCGGATCTCAAATCTGCCTACGCTTAACAACAGATTGTTTCCTATGCCTTGGCGAAACAACTCCAGTGCATAAAGCTTTCGGCTCTGCCGCCCGGCCAGCACGAAAATCAGATCGCCGCAGCCGGTGGAATCGGAGGGTGATAGCCAGTCGTAAAGACGTTCGAGCAACCGGGTCAGCATGCGGATGCGGCGTACACCATCATAACGGCGCCAGCCTGAGCGGCGCACCACCCCGCTCGTCTCAAGCGCTCCTCCCGCGTAGACGCATGGCCACAATGGCTGTACGATAAATTAATTGCACTGGCAGCATCCGCCGAGACACCTTGCGAATTTCTCAGCCCAGCGCTCCCCGTCTGGCCACCGGCGTGAGCAGCAACACGTCCTCTGCCCCGCAAGCCTCCTCCGCCCCCTTCAGCGCCCAAATCTCCGGCACCATAATCTTGGTTTCCATCAACCTGGCCATTTTTATTGCCATGGCTCTTACCGCGGGCCAACTCCTGCGCTTCGGCGGCGACCAGGTCTTGCGCTGGGGAGCCAACTTCGGGCCTCTCACCATGAACGGCCAGTGGTGGCGGCTGATCACCGCCATGTTTGTTCACATTGGCCTGGCGCACCTGCTCATCAACATGTGGTGTCTCTATGAATTGGGCGCGCTTACCGAGCACATCTACGGCCGATGGTCCATGCTCCTGCTCTACGGGACCACTGGCTTGGCGGGCAGCGTTGCCTCCCTGGCGCGAAATCCGACTATTGTGAGCGCGGGCGCCTCCGGGGCGGTTTTCGGGCTGGCCGGCGCCCTCATCACCAGCCTGCTGTTCGGCAAGTTGGCCGCGCCCCGCCGCGAACTGGTGGTTGCCTTGGCCAGCCTGCTTGCCTTTGCCGCTTACAACCTGTCCTATGGCTTTCTCAAGGGCGGAATTGATAACGGCGCCCATGTAGGCGGCCTCGTCTCTGGGCTGCTTCTGGGCATAGCCCTAAGCAAGGACGCTCGCCGCACGCTCCAACTCTCGCGCCGCCAAGCCGGCATCTACGCCCTGTCGTTTCTCGTTCTCATCGCGGGTTACGCCTCCGTGAAGAGAATTCGTGGCCAGGTTGTGCGGATAGAAGGCGCGCGCGTGGCCCTGGCGGCCGGCAATCCCGACCAGGCCATTCATCTGCTCAATGCTCTTCCGGGAGTCCCCCGCAATTCCCAAGCCCTCGCCTTGCTGGCCACTGCTTACACCCAGAAGAGGCAATATGCGGAAGCCGAAAAATTCTATCGCAGCTGGCTGCAGGTGGCTCCCAACGACTTCGCTGCGCACGACGGCCTGGGGCTGCTGCTCGCCGGCACTGGCCGCCTGGATGAGGCCAGCCAGGAACTGCAGAAGGCGGTAGCCCTCCAGCCGGCCACGCCCGAGGCTTGGCAGCAGTTGGGACTCGTCCAGCAGAAACTCGGCCGCCACGCCGACGCCGCTATCTCGCTCAAGAACGCCGTTGCTTTGAATCCCAACTCGCTGCCAGCCCAGTTCGCCCTGGGCATATCAGAAATGAACCTGCGGCAATACCCGGCCGCAATCGCCGCCTTTCAGAAGGCCACTCAGCTCGCTCCCAGCAGCTACGAAGCGCAAATTTGGCTGGCCAATGCCTACCAGGCGGCAGGCCAGACTAACCAGGCCACTGCGGCCTATCTGCGCGCAGCCCGCCTCCGCCGGCCAGTTGCAAGACCCAGTCCCGCTCTACGGCCCCAGATTCGGTAAAAGCGTTGCTGGAGACCAAGTGGCGATGCTGCTCGGGCAATAGCTTTCGCAGGCAATAGGCGATCAATGAACGCAAGCCTTGAAACAGCTGTCGCAGGCCGGGGCGGGTCTTATCTGGTCTCAAACAGAGTTTCCACGCGATAGCCGCCCTGCTCGGCAGCCCGCACCCGAGCCTCTATCTGCTCCCCAAGACTGCGGACTTGCTCCCGGTCAGGTTGTGCCTTCTTGGCCAGCGTGAGCAGCGCCGGCAGCGCCATCCACCACAGCAGGCGTTCGTAGGGCTCCTTTACGAAATAGCGGATGCTGTCCCATTCGTGAACGCCGATCACCCAGGCCACATCCGGGTCGTGTACCCAACTGAAGAGCCCTGTGGGACGGCCCGGAACAGCTTGCGCGCCTGGCGCCCACCCGGCGTGAGCAAAATAAGCGCGAATGCGCGCGGCTGCCCGCCACCGCTCTTCGTCCTTCAGGCCCAGCTTGGCCAGGGCATCGGCGAGCGCTTCGCGCAGGTGCGTGGAGTCGAACAGTTGCACCGCTGCTGCTTCCGGTTCCTTTGGCTCAGAAAGACAGCCGAGCGCACGAACCGCGCACCAGGCCAGCACCGCGCCCCACACCGGCAGCGCCACTTCAGGCGGGGCGCCCGCCGTGGGCAGAACCGAGCGCGCCTCTTCCGGCCACGGCTCGGAAAAGTAATGCTCCAGCTCGGGGATTCGCAGCGCGGCCTCCAGATGTTCACACAGTTCGCCCACCACTCCGTCGAGCTGGCCGTGCCATTCCCGCCCAGCCAGGCCGACCGCTTCTCCTCCGGCGCTGCAGGCGAAGTGCCGAGCTTCCTCAATGAAGCGCCTCGCAAGCCGGCAGGCGTCCTGCACCAGTTCGCCGGCGGGACGCTTGGCCTGCCCTGGCTCGGCCGGAGCGGCATGCTCGGCGAATTCCTCCACCAGCGCGGGATCAAGCAACGCCCGCGCTGCGTCGTGCACCGGCTGCAGTTCCAGCTGCCGCAGCGCGTCATCCAGGCTGGAGACGCCATGGCCCGCCAGCGCGTCGCACAGCGCCCCCCAGGGGCGGCCATCGCGGTCGCAGATGTCGCGCCAGTCCAGGAACACGTGGCTCTGGTAGGCGTGCAGCTCCAGGTGCAGCCCGCGCTCGGCCACATCCCGGGCCCGATGCAGGTATTCCTGGCCCGTGAAGCTGTCGCGAAAAGCGACAAACATGGAGCCATCGCTGGAGAGGCCAAACGATTCGCCCAGGGTGCGCTGCCGAACCCGCTTCCCTCCTCCCGCCAGCTTTTCGGCATAGCCGGCCGAGATGCGCACCCAGCCGCGCGTGCTGCCGTAGCGGTTGTGATACACCACCAGCGCGCGGTGCTCGCCCAGGCGGTTGGAGTAGGCGTACACATCTTCGCTGACCCAGCCGTCGTCGGTGTAGAAATCGTAAAGCAGAAAATCGCGCACTTCGGCGAACAGCGGACGCCGGTGCAGCAGCGGCGAAATCTCGCGTTCGTGCCGCGCCACCAGCCAGGGATCCGGCTTCTCCTCGTAGTAGGCGCGCCGGTACTCCATGCCGTAGCGCTCGGTGAAGCCTTCGATTTGTCCGTGGCCGAACATGGGCAGCCCGGGCAGCGTCACCATCATGGTGCACACGCCGAAGTATTTGTCGCCTTTTCCGAACTGGTCCACCGCCGTGCGCTCGTCGGGATTGTTCATGAAGTTGACGTAGCGCTTGAGCACGTCCGGGTCGAACTCCAGCGTATTTTTCATCACGCTGCGGTAGTTGGCATTCTCCTCATCGCGCAGCATGTTCATGAAAGCGGAGTTGTACACGCGGTGCATGCCCAGAGTGCGGACAAAGTAGCCCTCCATCAGCCAGAAAGCCTCGGCCAGCAGCAGCGTGCCGGGCGCCTCCGCCGCCACTCGGTCCACCACCTCGCGCCAGAATTCTTTCGGCATGGCCGCGTCAAACTGTTCCTTGGTCAGCCCGTGCTCAGCCCGGGAAGGAATTGCGCCTCCCGTGCCCGGCTGCGGAAACCACAGCCGCTGGTAATGCCGCTTCGTGAGCGTCATGGCGGCGTCGAAGCGGATGATGGGAAACATCCGTGCCACGTGCAGAATGGTCTGAATCACCGCCTCGCGCACTTCCGGATGCAGGTAGTTCAACTGCGCCGTGTCGTTCCAGGGAAAGCTGGTGCCGTCATTTCCGTGATAGATGAAGCGCGTGTCGCCGCTCCAGCGGTCGAGTCTGCGGAAGGTAACCGCGGCATCGCTGCGGTTGTAATAGTGGTCGTCAATCTTTATTTCGACTCTGCCATCGCTCGAAAGGTCCGGCCCATTGAACGTGTAAGAAGGAAACGGGCTGTAGGGCAGCGACAAAAACCAGTCGGGATGCTGGATCACCCAGCTTGAATCAATGCCCATGTGGTTGGGAACCATGTCGCTGGCCAGGCGAATGCCGCGACTCCAGGCCCGGTCCCGCAGGTTGGCGCATGCCCCTTCCCCGCCCAGGTCAGCGGCCACGTTGTAGTCGGCCAGCGAGTAAGCCGAGGCCACCGCTTCCGGGTTGCCGGTAAGCTGCTTGATGCGCTGCGACGCCTTGCTGCGTTCCCAAACCCCAATCAGCCATAGCGAGTTGAAACCGCGCCGCGCCAGCAGGTCCAGTTCCTCATCCGGAATTTGGTCCAGGCGGTGAATGTCCCGGCCATAAAATTTCGAAAGCTGGTCCAGCCACACATACACGCTTTTCGCCATCAGCACCGTGCTCGGCATCCACTCCAGGTCGGGGCTGAAGCGCTCGTATTCAATTTCGGAAAAATGCGGAACGGCGGCCGTGCTGGAGTCGCCCAGCCCCGGCGCCCCGCCAAAATGCGTGCCCGGCGGGTGGAAGCGCAGCCAGATGGCGACCTCTTCTTCCTTCAGCACATCCAGCGCCGTCAGCAGCCGCCCCACCAAATCGCCGAGCAGCTCTTTCCACTTTTCTCGGATGTAGGCCAGTTGCCCGGCCAGCGAATCGGGCGAAGCCAGCGCCGGCGCGCGCAGCATGTCCACCAGGTTCTGGTTGTCGGGCCCGAAGCGCGGCCGGGTTTCGAAGTAGTCCCGCAGCGCCGCCGTGAGCTTTGAATAGGCTGTCTTCGACTCCAGCACTTCGTCATCAAACAGCTCTTCAAACGGCTTGAACGCGGGGTTGAGGTTGGCCAGCCACAGCAGCATCAGCTCTTCCAGCGCCACAGCGCGATGCGGCACACCGGCCGTGGACTCACGCAGCCACTCCGCTGCCGCCTTTTCTCCGCGATAAACCGCCACGGTGGGAAAGTGGTCGGCAAACGTCTCCAGCGTGCGGCCCACCAGCTCCGGGCCAAGGCGCGCCTCGAACCAGCCCAGGGCGTCCAGCATGGCTCGCGGATCGCGCTGCTTACGATAGAGCTCCACGAGTGCATGCAGAACTTCATCTATCAGCCCCATCGCATTGAGCGCTCCGGGGTTGATGGCCAGCTCCGGATGGCTTTCTGACTCCCGGACCTGGTTCATGCGCTTGGCAAATTCGCGGCTGGCTGCCAGGTTGGCGAACACCACGTTCCCGGTCAGCGAAAACAGCACTTGGTCGAAGCGATAGCGGTCGCGTGCCGCGCGCGAGACGTGAAACTCGTAAGTGGTGTCCGGCCTCATTTTGCAGCAGATATAGTAACGGAAACCTTGAAGTCGCGCTGATGGCTCTCTTGCAGCGGTTAGATGATCACGCGAGCCGTGCGTGTCACCTGAACATTTACTGGTTGACCGTGCCCACTGCAAAAGCCTCCCCCGCCGTCATTCCGAGCCGCTTTTGGCCGAAGGATCTCGCGTGCAGTAGCGCTACCCAAATGGGAACCCGACATAAATCCGCTCCGCATCACTGTCAAGCCTTCCAGTCACAGACTAGGCTGATGGAGTCATGCAGAGGGCCTTCAGGGCTGATGCATCTCGCGTGCAGTGCTGGTGCAGGCTTTTTAAATTGTTTCCTCTGTGCTCTCTGTGTTCTCTGTGGTTAAAAACGCCGGTACCCCGGGCCGCGCAATACCTTGCCCGGCAGCGCATTCGTCATCTTGCCCCCGTCAATCACCGGCACGCCGTTGACCAGCACGTACTCCATTCCCTGCGAAAGCTGGTTGGGATTCTCAAACGTGGCCACATCGCGGACGGTTGCCGGATCGAACACCACCACATCCGCCCACATGCCCTGCTTGAGCACGCCCCGGTCGGTCAGATGCATGCGCTGCGCCGGCAAGGCGCTGAATTTGCGGATGGCATCCGGCAGGCTCAGCTTGTGCTCCTCGCGCACGTACTTGCGCAGAATACGCGGAAAAGTTGCGTAGGCTCGGGGATGCGGATGCTCCTGCCCCAGCAGCCCGGTAGGCGCGGTCCCGGAAGAATCGTTGTCCACCGAAACCCATGGCTGCTCGAGCGCCAGCGCCACGTCCGGCTCCGACATGCCGAACACGGCCACTCCGGTGAAGGCGTTGTCCTTAATCAGCAGGTCGCAGAGCGCGTCTATTGGATCCGCTTTCCACAGCTTCGCCACATCCGCCAGCGTTTTGCCCTGCAGCGGTAGCAGTTGCGGATTCTGCACCACCCCGATCAGCACCGCCTGTGGCCCTGGTATCTCGTCCCACTCGTTGTCCCACTTCGTGCTGGGCGTCTGCATATCCTGGCGAATTCGTGCGCGGGTGGCGGGGTTCTTGAGCCGCTCGATCAGCTTCGCGTCGCCGCCGTCGTGCGCCCACGGCGGAATGAACGCGGAAAGCGAGTTGAACCATGCCGTGTAGGCGTAGGTATCGGCTTCAACGTCCACGCCCGCAGCGCGCGCCTCATCAATTTTGGCCACTACCTGCGGCATCTTCCCCCAGTTGCGTTTGCCCGCCGTCTTCAAATGCCAGATCTCAACCGGAATGTGCGCCTCGCGTCCGATGCGGATTACCTCCTCCAGCGATGCCGTCTCCGCATCCCCTTCGCTGCGCATGTGCGTGGCATAGATGCCGCCATACTGGGCGGCCTCGGCGGACAGCGCGATCAACTCCTCCGTGCTGGCGTAAGGCGCGGGCGCATACTCCAGCGAACTGGAAACGCCCATCGCGCCCTGCTGCATGGCCTGGTCCACCAGCGCCTTCATCTGGTCGAGCTGCGCCGGAGTGGGCTGCACGTCGGCATCGCCCAGCACCACACGCCGCACCTGGGTTGCGCCCACATATGTGCCCAGGTTGATGCCCATGCCCTGTTTCTGCAACCGTTGGAAGTATTGCTCCAGCGTGCGCCAGTCGGGCGTCAGATGGTAGTGCTCGTCGCTGACTCTGTCGGCCTGTAAGGTGGCGTCAGTCTGCGGCGCTGCCGAATCGCCTTCGCCGGTGATCTCGGTCGTTATGCCCTGGTAGATTTTGGACGGCAGGTGCGGATCCACCAGTATGGTCAGCTCTGACTGTCCCAGCATGTCAATGAACCCCGGAGCCACCACCATGCCGTGAGCATCAATCGTGCGCTTGGCGGCAGCGGAAGCCAGGTCGCCAATCGCCGCGATGCGTCCATCGCGAATGCCAATGTCGCCCGCGTACCAGGGCGAGCCCGTGCCGTCAATGACGTGCCCATTGCGGATCACCACGTCATAGGGCGCGCTCTGCCCCCATGCCGCCGCGGCCACAAACACAAATAGAACGAACCATGCTGACATCCATTTCCCCATGCTCGTCTCCTGCTGCAAATTGAACCGGAAAGCTTACCACTCCACCCGGGTCGCCTCTGCTTTCGGTTGTTTATGCCTGCCCGTGCCGTTTACGCCTGCACGTGTGTTTTATGACTGTCATCTTGAGCGAGGGCGCAGCCCCGAGTCCCTGTCATCTTGAGCGAGGGCGCACGCCCGAGTCGAAAGACCCCTGCGCAATCCGCGAGTCCCAGCGGTCCCAGGGGAGTTTCTGCCGCTTCGCCGTTTTTCCGACGAACAGCAACCAGGCATTGTCTCCACCGTAGTTCAACACGATCCTCTATCCCTCTGCGCTTACTCGCAAAAGGCTCCTGCCTTGACTTTGGCTATCCTCCGGGAGGACAATCCACACCTGCTTGGGGTGGTTAGCTTTTCAGTTCTAGTCTCAGCTCCTCAAACTCTTCAAAGGAGACAATTCCCATGGGCACAGCGCAGGCTCCTGCCATTGACATGGATAAACTGAATGCTTTCATCGGGCGTTTCGTTAGCGATCTAGGCGCGGCCGTGCACACCGGCATGGTGGTGATCGGAGAGAGACTTGGGCTCTACAAAGCGCTCGCCGAAGGCCCCATGACTTCGGCCGAACTCGCGGCCAAAACTAAAACCGACGAGCGCTATTTGCGCGAGTGGCTGTCATCGCAGGCAGCCGGCGGTTACATCACCTACGACGCCAAAGCCGACAAGTTCGGCCTCACCGAAGAGCAGGCCTTCACCCTGGCCAAGGAAGACAGCCCGGCCTATCTGCCCGGAGCCTTTGAGCTGGCGCTGGGTTCTCTGGCCGCGGTGCCGCGAATCGCGGAGTCCTTTCGCAGCGGCGCGGGAATGGGATGGCATGAGCATGAAGACGGCGTCTTTCACGGCTGCGAGAAGTTCTTCCGCCCCGGCTACGCTGCCAACCTTGTCAGCACCTGGATTCCCTCGCTGCACGGCGTAAAAGAAAAACTCGAGGCCGGCGGCCGCGTTGCTGACGTGGGCTGCGGCAAAGGCGCCTCTACCCTGCTCATGGCCAAAGCCTTTCCGAACTCCAAATTCTTCGGCTTCGACTACCACGACAAGTCTATTCAGGCGGCGCGCGAGACTGCCAAGCGCGAAGGCGTCGCTGATCGCGTTACCTTCGAAGTCTCGAAAGCCAAGGAATACCCGGGCAAGGATTACGACTTCGTCGCCGTCTTCGACTGCCTGCATGACATGGGCGATCCTGAGGGCGCAGCCAGGCACGTCCGCCAGTCGCTGGGCAAGGACGGCACCTGGATGATCGTTGAG
>DATEGM010000314.1:0-6046 GCA_035280085.1 Terriglobales bacterium | reverse complement strand
TGCCGTACCCAGCGCTGTTCGCGGACGACGCTGATCTGTTGCACGCGCCCCATAAGGTTGGCGGCAAAACCGTCCAATCCCACGCGCGCCAAAGCCGTTCCATGTTCCGCCATCCAGGTGTGGCTGGGGTGGAAGTAATAGCCGCCGGGGAGTTCAACCGCGGAAACTGGTTGCGCCTGCGCGCGGGGCGCTTCGCTGTGCAGCAGAATCGCGACTTGCGCCGCCTGGCGCCGCCGGAAATAGAAGACGGCCAGCATCAGCAGGAGTATGGCTACTGCCCAGCCGATTGGCATGGCTCCTCCTTGCCGCACGCCGGCTCGGCTTCAGCACGGCGACTACGCGGCCCTGCGCCAGGCAGGACACCGCAGTCCAACGGAGGCGCCTCCAGGCAACTCCTCTATGCCGCCTCTGGATCCCCTACCTGCTTAAAGCATGGAAGAGCGGAGCGGCTGGCGCAGTGATTGAGGTCACCAGAGTTTGTGCCTACAGGTCGGTCGCTCCGTTCCTGGGAATGAATCCTGAATCCGAACCGGCTGCGCTCCTGGAGCCATCCCGCATCTAACAGCCACCTTCTCACCTCAAGTGCAATGGGGTGGGGTCATCTGCACAAGGAAAATGCCGAAACTGCTTGCTATGGTGCTGGCGGGGGCGCTGTGGCTGCCAGCGGTCGCCCAGACACGGGCGGCCCTGGCCGGACCGGATGGAGAACTGCCGACATCGGCCTTGACCATCCGTCGCATTGTGCCAGAGGTGCAGATGCTGTTCGCGGCGGAGGACCATCGTGGCCGGCCGGTGCGGGGGCTGAGCGCGCCGCAGATCAGGGTGCTCGATAACGGCATGGCCGCTCCGCTCACCAGCTTCCAGGCCGCTGCCGGCATGCCGCTGCGCCTGGTGCTCCTCCTCGATACCAGCGACTCCATGGGGCCAGGCTTCGCCGCGGCACGCCAGACCGCGCTGGCTTCCCTGCGACGGGCGCAGCACTCCGCGGACGATCAGATCTTCGCTTTATCCTTTGCCGCCGGCCAGGCGGCCGGGACCGGCAGCAACCCGGCCGCCGCACTCGCCACCTGCCGCCTGGGCGGGCAGACCGCGCTGTACGATGCGTTGATTTCCGCCGCCGGAATCTTGGGCTCAACTACGCCGGCGCGACGCGTGCTGCTGCTGCTGAGCGATGGCGAGGACAACTATAGCCGGGCGACGCTGGCGGAGGCTCTGGCCGCACTGCAACGCGCAAGCGTCGCGGTGTATTCCGTCACCGTGCACAGCAGCCGGCTGGAGTATCCCGGCGACCGCGTTCTGCGCCAACTCGCCGCTGCTACCGGGGGACGCGCTTTTCTGCTGCACAGCTACGCAGGTTTCAGCACAGTTGTTGGAGACATGGAAAATGATCTGCGCAGTCAGTACCTGGTGGGATTTCGTCCGCTGGGCAGCTTGGCGCCCGAGGAGTTTCACGCAGTGAAGATTCTCCCCCTCAAGCGCGGGACACTCGTCCGCGCTCGCGCCGGGTACTACGTTAGATCAGAAAGATGAAACTGCCTCTTCCCTGCGCTGTTCCTCTCGCTCCTCTCGACCGGCTACTTCGGTTCCGGTATCCCTTTTTCATGTGTCATGTCATGCCCGTGGCCCTGCCCGGTGATCCAGACCTGGTGCAGCACATGGCGACCCTGAGCATCCAGCACGAACACCAGGTTGGAGGTCGGGTTAAAGTGGTGTACCGTCGCCGAAACATCAATGTTGCTGGCGAAAGCGGCTTTGCCGTTTTGCGTGTTGGTGAACATGATCTGGCTATTACCGCCAGCGGGCGTGCTAATGACGTAGGTTCCCGCCGGTAGAACCGTTTCGTCAACCGTGAATTCAAAGGGCACTTCGACTCTCGTCTGCGGCGTCCAGTTTTGCCCAAAGGCAATCCCGCCGATCAGGAGACAGACTCCCGCAACCATCAGAATCTTTTTCATGATGAAACCTCCTTGCTTGAAAGGAGGGTGAGGCAGGAAGAGCTTCTCGCTTGCCTCTAAAAAAGAACCTCGCGACACGAACGTCTTGTTACAACCATTCCCCTTGCTTGATCAGACGTGTGCTGTGCGAAGTGAGAATGCGCCACATATATCCTAGGCCGCAGCGAGGTCGGACGATAGCACGAGGCTCACAGGTCTGCGTGACATAAGTTCCAAATCAGGAATGATTGGGCGTGGAAAAGTAAGTTGCATCTCCGGAATCAAGACCACCGCTCGGGGGTGCGCAAATTTTCGCGCAGGAGAAACGCAGGGTCCCTCGACTCGCGCTCACCTAGCAAGCTTGGTTCGCGCTCGCTCGGGATGACAGGCGAGAAGGATGACGCAGTAAGCAGCATTGGCCGCTCGCCGTCGAGGTTGGTTACGGGTTCAGGCCGGCGGTCCAGTTCACCATCAGGGTGAGGGGGCGGTTGCCGATACGCAATTTTCCCAGGGTATTGATGATGAAGCGCCGGTCGGGCGCCACATCATAGGCGGCAGAGTACAACAACGTTTCTCCCATCGCGGTCTGGAAGAGAACTTTTGGCGCCCCGGCCTGGAGAGCGCCGTTGCTGATGACGATGGGGAACTCCACAATGCTATCGCCGCTCAGGGCAAAAAGAGCTTTGCCGTCATGCCGCCAGCGCGGGGTTCGCGCGCCGTTGGAGGAAACCTGCCATTTCGGGCCCGGCCCGGGAAAGGGAGCAACATACACTTCATCCCGGCCAGATTCGCGCGAGGTGTAGGCCACCCAGTGCCCATCGGGAGAAAACACTCCGCTTCGTTCCCACGCCGGCGTCTGCACAAAGGGGAATGGCTTCTGTCCTGCGGCCAGCGGCAGCACAAAGATATCGGTGATGCCGGGATCGCCACGATCGTAAAGAATGTATTTGCCGTCCGGAGACCAATCTGTCGGCGCCTGCCATTGATCCTCCGGATAGAGCAGGCGCTCGCTCCCGGTCCCATCTGCCGGCTTCACCGCCAGCTGCCCCTTGTTGGCCTTAAGCGGAACCGTCTGAAAAGCGACAGTCTTCCCGTCCGGCGACCAGACAGGGCTGGTGTTATCGCCGCTGGTGGTGGCGCGGCTGCGCACTCCATGGACCGTGTCGAAGATCCAGATGTCGGGATTGGGGTCGCCAAACTCAACCGCCATTCGATGGCCATCAGCAGAAAGGCGCGGGTCGTTGCTGCCGCGCTCTCCCACCGTCCCGAGAGCGGAGCCGTGCTCGTCGAACCAGGTCAGCTGGCCTTGCTGGGCGGCATTGGAGCCGCGGGCAAAAACCAGCAATCCATTGTTCGAAGCCGAAAACACTCCCCGCCAAATGCCTGAATCAGCAAGCGCCGTGTCCGCCAGGCGGACGGGATCTCCCTGCAGGGCCAGGCGGCTGGCATCGAATCGCTGCGCCATCAGGTCCGACTGGCGCACGAACAGGAGATAGCCGGAGGCATACTGCGCGTTGGATTCGCTGCGGATCAGCAACGGGTCCGCCGTTTTACCGCCGCTCAAGGAACCCAGGTAGATGCCGCTGAACTCCTTTTGCCCCGCGTGGTTGGTGGCCAGGTAAACGAAGTGATCGCCATCGGGCAGGAACTGGGGCCAGCGGTGGGTGCTGTGTTTGGCGCTATCAAGCGTGGTGGCCGGCGCCGGGGTTCCGCCGGCGGCGGGCACGCGGTAGAGCGCGCTGCGAATGTTAGGAGCGAACACCAGTACGCCTTTCGGGCTCCAGGTTCCTCCGCGCGGGTTGGGGGCGTCGCAAATAGTTGTGGGCGCGCCTCCGGCGATGTCCACTACCTTTAGCTTGCCGCCGGCAAAGAAGGCGAGCTTGCGGCTGTCCGGCGACCAGAACGGGAACGAACCGTTATCGGTTCCTTCTAAGGCCCGGGCTTCGCCCGATTCCAGGGAGCGCACCCAGATGCGGTCGCCGGCGCCGAAGGCCACATCAGCCCCATCCGGCGAAACCACCGGCGGCGCGCCATAATCGCCCACCAAGTCGAATTCGTTGTCTTCTGGCGGAGAGATGGACGCTAGCAGCCGATGCGGCTCGGGCGGCTTCCTCCACAAGCTCAAGCCCGCGACAGCAACCGCCAGGAGAGCTACCACGGCGGCAACGACCAGCAGCCAGGGCCGGCGAGGCTGCGCAGAAACAGCGCCCGAAGCGGCGGCACCCGCACCCGCGGCATTGCCCGACTCGCTTGCCCACTCCAGTTCCGCGCGGATGTCGCCGGCGTTTTGCCAGCGTTTCTCCGGATCTTTGTGCAGGGCGCGCGCAATCACGTGCTCGAGAGCGGGCGAAATGCGCGCTCGTATGGAGGAGATGGGCGCAGGCTCTTTTTCCAGAATGGCGGACGCCACGCTCAGCTGCGACTTGCCTTCAAAGGCCCGTTTGCCGGTCACCATCTCGTAAAGCACCGCTCCCAGGGCGAAGATGTCGGAACGCGCATCCGCCTCCTGCCCTTCGATCTGCTCCGGCGCCATGTACTGAAAAGTTCCGACCACGGTTCCCGCGGCCGTAAGCGGATTGGCCCCGCCGCTGGCCATGGCCACGGGGCTGGTGGGACTGGAAGGAGTGAGGCCGCGTTGCACATCGCTCCCGGCCACAGCGGCCAGAGCGCCCGGCTTGGCGAGCCCAAAATCCATCAGCTTCGCCCCGGTGCTGGTGAGCATGATGTTGCCGGGCTTCAGGTCGCGGTGGACGATGCCGCGCCGGTGGGCTTTGTCGAGCGCGTCGGCAATCTCGATTCCAATCTTGAGCGCCTGCTCCAGCGGCAGGGGCCCCTTGCGCAAGCGGTCGGCTAGAGTTTCGCCTTCCAGGTACTCCATGACCAGGTAGTCGGTGCCGTCATGGTGGCCAACGTCGTGCAGCACGCAGATGTGCGGGTGTTGCAGGGAGGAGATGGCGCGCGCTTCGCGCTCCAGGCGAAGCTTCAGGTCAGGATCGGAGGAAAGGTGCGCGGGCAAAACTTTGATTGCGACGCTGCGTTCCAGCCGCGTGTCGCGCGCCCGGTAAACTTCTCCCATGCCGCCGGCGCCGACGGGGGAGACGATTTCATAAGGGCCAAGCTTGGTGCCAGAGGTCAGACGCATGAGTGCGGGCATTATAATCCCGCGCTGCCCGCTGGCCGCGGATTTCGGTTGGAGAATGGCATGGCGTTACCACGGCTCGAAGCAATCGTAATGGCGCTGGCGGGCGATGCGGCCATCACGAAACTCAAGAAAGATGGCGGCATGGTCGCGCATCTCGCTGCCTGCGGGAAGGTTCTGGAGAGGAATGGCAGTGACGCCCAGCCAATCGAGTTCCAGAGCCACGCGGTTGCCCTCAGCCAGCAGGCTGGTAATGGTGTAGCTCTGACGGCTGAAAATCTGCTTCCCGCGTTCCGCGCCCTGTAGCGCCCTGGCCAGGTCTGAGACCGAGCCCTGCGGCGCAATCCGGTTAGGCATTTCGTGGATGACTACATCCGCGGTGAAGAAACGGGCCAGAGCTTCGCCGGTAGCGCCGTTTTCGATGGCCTGAATATAAGCGCGTGCCACGTCAGCATTGATTGACATCCGGCCTCCCAAAATAAGGACAGACCTCTCTACTTTCGCCCCGCTGGGGCGCAGATTTGTGCCACTTTTTTACCCGCGACTCACGCCGCGGGCTACATTCTTACGCCGCTACGCGGCTGAATTTGCAGGTTCATTCCACTTTTGAGAATGCAGCCGGGTTGGGACGCAAACTCTAAAGCCTTCGCCGAATTATTGCAGCTTGGCGTATTCCGCCTTGGCTTGCTTGAGCACGGGAAGGTCGGGGTCGGCATCTTTCCACATGGCGAACAGATCCTGGTAGGCGGTGCGGGCGCCGGCAACGTCATGCTGAGCGGTCAGGGCGCGGGCCAGGCCGAGCTGCGCCAGCGGGTAGTAAAAAGAGAAGGGCGCATCGACGCGGCGCGCGAGGAATTTGCGGAACTCGGTAACGGCATTAGCGGCATCGCCGCTGGCCAGGTAAGCCTCCCCGCGCAGCACATGGGTATTAAACCAGATCAAGCCGTCTTCGTAGGGCTGAGCCGTGGCCAGT
>DATEGM010000313.1:0-3235 GCA_035280085.1 Terriglobales bacterium | reverse complement strand
CGCGAATCGCGTTCAACAATTCGCCTTTTCGCCCGGGAGGGAATTCGCCCAGCACGTAGCCGAGCGCAGCATACACGTTAGGCTCGTTGAAGGTGACCCAATCCTGGCAAAGATCGCGCAGTTCCTCCACCACTCGGCGGGCAAACCGCTCAAACAATTCGGCCGCCTGCGGGCACAGGAATCCGCCTTTCTGTTCCAACCAGAGCGGGTGGGAGAAATGATGCAGGCAAACAAAAGGTTGGATTCCGCGCTGGTGGAGAGCCGTCAGCATGGCCCGGTAGCGCTCCACGGCTTGCCGGTTCCATTCGCCTTCCCGCGGCTCCAGGCGACTCCACTCCACAGAGAGCCGCAGCGCGTTCAGACCTAGCCCGCGCGCCAGCTCGAAATCGGGCTCGGCATCTTGCCACCAGTTACAGGCCAGGCCACGGCGGTCGCCGGACTTGATTCGCCCAGCAGTTTCCCAGGCGTCCCATTGGCTGTCGCTACAGCCTCCTTCCACCTGGTAGGCGGACGTCGAAACTCCCCAAGTGAAACCAGGTGGGAAGATTAGGGCTGCTGGCCGTTCCGGGGTGCTGGACGGCGGAAAAGACGTCATTGTCTCCGCATTCTAGCTGAAGGTTGAGGTCCGGTGGCGTGACGCATGGGTGCACTCAATATCCAATGTAGATGTTACAGCGGCATTACTTCCCAGTGAATGTTTCATGACACGGAGTGCAAGGTACCGCTTGGGGCGCCCCCTCCTCAATCCTCACATCTCCAGGTGACTGTAATCACTGCGGCAACAGCAGTGGCGCGCGAAGATGAACCAAAGAATCTTTGCATAGCAGAATTTTTGCCCCGATAACCTCACTTTCCACCGCTCTATCGGAGGCCGTTATGAAAATCCGCAAAATTATGACCAAGGCTCCAACTTACTGCACGCCATCCTGTACCGCCGAAATGGCGGCCAGCCTCATGCACCAATCTGATACCGGCATTCTGCCCGTGGTACAGGATTCCCTCGACCTGAAGCTCATTGGGGTGGTGACTGACCGCGACCTGTGCCTGGCGGTGATTGCCGCCCGCCGCGACCCGGCGCACACGGTGGTGAATGAATGCATGAGCCGCAATCCCCTGTGCGTCGGCCCGGATGACGACATCAAGCAGGCGGTGGACCTCATGGCCGAACATCAGGTCCGCCGCCTTCCCGTGGTGGATGAGCACGGAAAGGTGGTTGGCATGTTGTCCCTGGCGGACATCATCGAACAAGACGCCGTAAATTTTGAGGCGCTGGCAGTTGCGCTGAGAAAGATTTGCGCGCCTTCCCGTGTACTGACGGCCAAACGCGGACGTGCTGCCTGATTTGAAATAGCTTGCCGGCCTGTGTCTTGCCTTTGATGAAATTGTCTCGGCAAAACAGGCGTTCCGTCCTGGAAGAGGCAGGCTACCCGGCGATCGCAGCCACAGCCCGCAAAGGACAGTTTCCATACGGCGCAATTTTTGCCTGTACCGGGCAATAACTTCCTTATCGCGCGCCGCACCTAACTACTTCGCCAAAAGCTAAGTTCCTCAATTCACTTTAGTTACTTGCCGGTGCGCCAAATGGCGTAGAGGATGCACCTTGAATCGGCAGAAATGAAACCACTGCTGCTGATTACTTCTGTAACCTTTCGGCCCTTGTGCCGCACGTTGGGAGCCTGAATCACACCTATGTCTCATCCATTTAAGTTATCCGGAAAATTACTGCTCGCAATGCTGGCTCTCGTAGCCATGGCCGCGGCGCAATCCGTGCCCGCAGGGCCTGCGCAGGGCGATACCGGTTTTACCTCTTACGTGGAGTTTGACGGCACTTCCAACGCCGAGGGCCAGGTGTACCGGCTCAACTCCAGCGTGGGCTACAGCTTCACCCAGCACTTTGGCATGGATGTGGGCGTGCCTGTTTATTTTGTGCGCCCGTCAAGTTCCGTTAGCGGGACCACCGGCAGCACATCTGGTAATGGAGTGGGTAATCCGTACCTGGACCTGCGCTTGAAGTTCCTGAACCCCGCGGTGAATTTTGGATCGGTGCTCACCGGATACGTGCCCGCAGGCGACAGCAAGCTGGGCCTGAGCACGGGGCGCGCTACTTTTGACTGGACCAATCACTTCGATCACTCGTTCAATGATCTGACGCCGTTCTTTGAGGCCGGATTGTCCAACACCGTAGCTGACACGCGGCTATTCCTGCGGCCATTCACTAGCCTGGGCATGAACTCGCATTTCCAGGGCGGCGCCAGCTATCAGTTGGGAAGGTATTTCAACCTGGGCGCGTCGGGTTACGACATTCAACCCTTTGGCCAGCAGACCTTGTTCAGCAAGGTGGCGAAGGGGCAGGTAGGAACGCCATCCCGGGGCAAGCCGTTCCAGAACAATCAGCAGGTTACTGGCAGCTCCGATCTGGCCTATGACAACGGTTTCTCCGCCTGGATTGGCGCCAGTCCGTCCCCATATCTGGACATGCAGTTGGGGTATACGCGAAGCATTCAGTACGACTTAAATTCGGTGTCATTCGGCATAGGCGTCAATGTAGGACGCCTGTATCACAGAAGCGCAAGCAGGTAAGAGTTGTTGCAGTACGCAAGGAGGACAATAACCCTATGAAGCAGTTGCAGATCACAGTTCTGGCGTTGGCGGTAATGTTGAGCGGTGCTGCCGCGTTTGCGCAGCATGGCCATGGAATGGGCCCGGGCGGCATGAATCCGGCAATGGGCGAGGGCGGCTCGCACCGCATGAACCCCAACCTTTCGCCTTCGACGCACGGCGTTACCATGAACCAGCAGTTGATGAACAACAAAGGGCTCGCAGGCAAAATCCACACTCTGACCGGCATGTCGGCGCAGCAGGCCTGCTCCGGATTCAAGAACCTGGGCCAGTGCGTGGCCGCAGCTCACGTCAGCCAGAACCTGGGCATCGGCTTTGCCTGCATGAAGGCGGACATGACGGGTGTGGCCGCTCCGAGCAGCGCGAATTGCCCGGCGATAAAGGGTGCTGCCACCAGCACCAAAGGCATGAGCCTGGGAAAGGCCATCCAGACGCTGCAGCCGACGGCGAACAGCAAGCTGGAGGTCAAGAAAGCGAACAAGCAGGCCGACCAGGACATCAAGGAAAGCAGCAACTCTTAAGACATCTGCAGCCGTCGACACTCAAGCCCCGCGTTCGGCGGGGCTTTTTCATTGGATCGGAAACTTGAGAGGCTTAGCGTTTCAACTTCGTACCA
>DATEGM010000312.1:0-4042 GCA_035280085.1 Terriglobales bacterium | reverse complement strand
AACATGGGCAACTTGGGCGAACCGAACTCGTATTGGCCGTGATGGCTGATGATCAGGTGCTCCAGCAGAATCTTCAGCTCGGTGGGGAAGCCGGGCACCTGGGCGACTTTTTCCCGCAGCATCTCCAGCTCGATAATCATGTGCCCCAGGAGCTGGCCGCGCGTGGTGTAGGAAAACGAACGGTTGTAGGAGAGCTCGTAGATCTTGCCGATATCGTGCAGGAAGGCGCCGGCGAGCAGCAGGTCGCGGTCAATCTGAGGATAGTTGCGGCTGAGCAGGTCGCAGGAACGGAAGAGCGAGACCACGTGCTCCAGCAAGCCGCCGATGTAGGCATGGTGCAGCGTTTTAGCCGCGGGCGCGTTCTTGTAGCCGGCGGCGATCTCGGGATCGGCCATGAAGGCCTGCACCAGCGCGCGCAGATTCTCGTTCTTGAATTCGGAAACGAATTCAGCAATCACCTGCCACAACTGCTCCACGTCCTGGCTGGTCTTGGGCAGATAGTCGGCAAAATCCACCTCCGCTTCCGCCAGCTTTCGCAGTTTGTGGATGGTGAGCTGCCAATGATTCTTGTAGCGGTTGATCAGGCCCTTCACCTTGATGTAGTCGTCCTGCTCGAAGGCGTCAATGGCTTCGGCGACGTTGTCCCACATCTTGGCTTCAATTTGCCCGCTGCGGTCCGCCAGGGTGAGGGCCAGATAGGGCTCGCCGCTTTTCTTGGGCTTCACCTGTTTGGCGGCAACCACAAAGCTGGAAGTGACAACCTTGTTTTCGCAGCGGGGACAATCGGCTATGTAAAAATCTTTCATGACCACGCGGCAGATCACACGAAAAGGGCAACAGGGCACTATTGGCGGGGATCAGCCGTTGAGGTCAGCCTAGCATTAAAACACCAGGAAACGCTTCTTCTTTTTGTGTTTCTTGGCGTGCTCCGCGGAGGCGGTGGTGAAGACGGGCTTGGTTTCGTTGGGACTGGCGGAGGTATCGGTGTAGCCCGGCTTGATGTCAATGTAGGCGTCTTCGCGCAGCTTGGTCAGATAGGCGCGCAGGGCAGGCTGCAATTTGTGCATGTAGATGGCGTCCTGGATTTTTCCTTCCACTTCCTTTTCCGGAGGCACGCCCGCCTGCTCGTGTTCCGTGACCTTGAGAATCACGAAGCCTTGCTTGGTGCGGATGGGCTTGGTGAGTTCGCCCGCCTTCATGCCGAAGGTGGTATCTTCCAGTTCCTTGGCCAGGGTGCCGCGCTTGAAGTAGCCGAGGTCGCCGCCCTGCGCGGCGGTGGGTCCGTCTGAGTTCTTGCGCGCGACGTCGTCGAACTTAGCGCCTTTCTCGATCTGATCGTAAAGCTGGTCGGCTTTTGCCTGCGCCGTAGCCACGCGCTGCTCGTCAGTAATGGAGGCGGCGGTCTTGGGGTCCTCGGTGGGCGAGGGCTGGGTGCTGACCAGGATTTCGCTCAGGCGCACCTGCTCCGGCTGCTCCATGTCAGCGCGATGGTCGGTGTAGTACTTCTTGATTTCTTCGGGAGTGATGGTGATCTTGGAGCCGACATCCTGCTGAATCACCTTCTGCGTAATGATGTTCTCGCGCAGGTTCTCCTTGAATTCCTCGTAGGAAACGCCCTGCGCCTGGGCAGCCTTGGCCAGATCATCCATGGTGGCCAGGTTCATCTGCTTGCGGATCTCGTCCAGGCGCTTAACCAGGTCGGTTTCCGCGGTGATGCCCATGTCATCGCCCTTCTGCAGCAGCAGTTGCTGGTCAACCAGGTCGCGCAGCACATTCTTTTGTTTATCGGCGATCTCCTGCGGCGAGGCATTCTGCTGCTCGCCTTCCTGCTGCACCTGCTGCTGGCTGCGGTCGAACTCGGTGCGGGTGATGATGTGGTTATTGATGCGGGCAATGATCTCTTCCACCACCGTGCCCGATTTCACGTTGGCCTTGCCCGCCGTGTCGGCTTTGCCGGGATTATCGGCAGCTATGAGGGGAAGTGCGGCAAGGGCTAAGAGGGCGAGAATGGATATCCGGCGTTTCATGGTCTACTGCTGGGGTCCTGTAAGTCTCTGGAATGAAGTCCTTGCGACTATTGTACATCCGGCAAGCGGATGGGGAGAGTCTCGGGACCGGCGAGCGGTTTCAACAAGATAGACGCTGCTATCATAGTGGGTTTCTCTCCGGCTCCCGGTTGTTTCTGAACTCACTGAGAGGAAAAGCAATGAAGATGCCGGCAGTGGTGAGCGCCATTCTACTTATGTCCACTCTTTCTCTTGCCGCCCCAAAGAGCGCAGTCCCCGACCAGGCCCAACTGCAGAAGATGGCGGCCCGTTTTGCTCCCACTAAAATCCAGGTGGACCTGTCCGGGCTCTCTGCCGGCAATCGCCAGGCACTGGCCAAGCTGATTGAGGCAGCGCGCATCCTTAACGACATCTACATGCAGCAGTTGTGGGCGGGCGACCGCGCCCTCTATGGGCGGCTGCAGAACGAGCGCACGCCGCTGGGGCGGGAGCGTTTTCATTATTTCTGGATCAACAAGAGCCCCTGGGACGATCTCAACGACTTCCAGGCGTTCATCCCCGGTGTGCCGGGGCGCAAGCCGCTGGGAGGAAATTTTTATCCCGAAGATATGACCCGGCAGCAGTTTGAGAGCTGGGTCAGCACTTTGGGGGAGAAGGATCAGGAGCAGGCTCGAGGCTTTTTCACCGTGATTCGCTGGCAGGCCAAGGGAAAGCTCACCATGATTCCCTACAGCCAGGAATACCGCCCGGAACTGGAACACGCATCGGCGCTGCTGCGCCAGGCAGCCACGCTTACCGACAACGACTCGCTGCGCAAGTTCCTGATGGGCCGGGCAGCCGCCTTCCTTTCCAATGACTACTACCAGAGCGACCTGGACTGGATGGACCTGGATTCGCCGCTGGACATCACCATCGGACCATACGAGACCTACACCGACGAACTGTTCGGCTACAAAGCGGCGTTTGAGGCTTATGTCAACCTGCGCGACGAAAAGGAAACCAACAAGCTGGCTGTGTTCGGCAAGCACCTGCAGGAAATTGAGAACAACCTGCCGGAAGCGCCGCAATACCGGCGCCCACAACTGGGAGCGCTGGCGCCGATCCGCGTAGTGGACGAGATTCTGAGCGCGGGCGACGGCGCCCATGGGGTGCAGACCGCCGCCTACAACCTGCCCAACGACGAGCGCGTGGTGCAGCAGAAGGGCAGCAAGCGCGTGATGCTCAAAAACGTTCAGGAAGCTAAGTTCGAAGCGGCGCTGATTCCCATCTCACGGCGGGTGCTGCCCGCAGCCGCGCAGAAAGACGTGAACTTCGAGATGTTCTTCACCCACACCGTGGCCCACGAGTTGATGCACGGGCTGGGCCCGCAGCAAATCAAGGTCCAGGGGCGCGACACCTCGCCGCGCAAGGAACTGAAGGAACTTTATGCGGCCATCGAAGAAGCCAAGGCCGACGTCACCGGCCTGTTCGCCCTGCAGTACATGATGGATCACAGCCAGCAGATGGGCTTGGGAGGCGTGCTGCCCAGCGATGAAGCCGCTCAGCGCCAGCTCTACACCACTTTTCTGGCTTCCGCCTTCCGCAGCATTCGTTTCGGGCTGAACGAGGCGCATGGCAAAGGCACCGCAGTGCAGCTCAACTACCTGCTGGATAAAGCCGGCTTTGTGGCCAACCAGGATGGCACCTTCTCTGTGGACATGGCCAGGATCAAAGGTGCGGTGCGCGACCTCGACCACGATTTTCTGACCCTTGAGGCGGAGGGCAACTACGCCGGCGCCAAGCAAATGCTGGAGCACTACGGGGTTATGCGGCCCGAAGTGCAGAAGGCGCTGGACCGGCTGCATGACATCCCGGTGGACATCGAACCGCAGTTCGTGACCGCCGATGAGCTCGCGCCACCCCCGGGCAAGAGCAGCAGCTCGCACTAAAGGGAGATTTGCCAGCTGGTATCACTGGTTATCTTGCGATAGCAGCAACACATAACCCCTTTATTTTCAGTCTTGTACACGACCCAATGCCGGCGTTAACCTGTTCCT
>DATEGM010000311.1:0-6177 GCA_035280085.1 Terriglobales bacterium | reverse complement strand
CAGATCCGCGCTGCGCCTAGCATGTACTCAAGCGCAGTACCAGCTGGACGGGAGAGACGAATGCTGAGACGCACATTCATGCAGGTCACAGCCGGCGCCGCCACGGCGCTGGCGCTGGAAACGGGGACGCTTGCCCAGCAGCAAGAACGCAAAACTCCCGTGGCCTATCCCGATCCTGCGGTGGAGGTGGTTGACCAGCGCTTCGCAAAATACAAGGTCAACAACGCCGCGGTCGAACGCTTGTACACGGGCGCGCGATGGGCGGAAGGTCCTGTGTGGTTTGGCGACGGACGCTACCTGGTTTTCAGCGATATTCCCAATAACCGGATGTTGCGGTGGCTCGAAGACACCGGTGAGGTCAGCGTCTTCCGCAGTCCATCAAACTACAGCAACGGCAACACTCGCGACCGCCAAGGCAGACTGGTCACCTGTGAGCATGACGCCCGCCGGGTAACCCGAACCGAACACGACGGCACCATCACCGTTCTTATGGACCAGTTTGAAGGCAAGAAGCTCAACGCGCCAAACGACATTGTGGTCCACTCTGACGGGGCCATCTGGTTCAGCGATCCTGGGTACGGCATCATGTCGAATTACGAAGGCCACAAGGCGCCCTTCGAACTGCCGGCAAATGTTTACCGGCTCGACCCGCAAACCCGCAAAGCCACCGTGGTTGTCAGCGGGCTGGATAAGCCCAACGGGCTCTGCTTCTCGCCCGACGAGAGGCGGCTATACATAGTAGATACCGGAGTTCCAAAGCACCCGGGCGACCCCCACCCCATTTTTGTCTATGACGTTGAGGATGGGGTACGCCTGAAAAATAAGCGGCTGTTCGTGAATATGGCTCCGGGGACATCGGATGGCATCCGTTGCGATGTGGACGGGAACGTCTGGTCGGCGGCGGGTTGGGCAGGGGCGGATTACAACGGTGTGCACGTGTTCGCGCCCGACGGTACCCTGATTGGGAAGATCCATTTGCCGGAAACCTGCGCCAACCTCTGTTTCGGCGGCGCCAAGAAGAACAGATTATTTATGGCTGCGAGCCAGTCGCTGTACGCGGTGTATGTCGAAACCCAGGGCGCCCAGACACTCTGAGCCGATCGAACAGGCGGTAACTAACGTTCAGTGCCGGACGCTCCGCGGGACAATTCAACAATGAACCCACGTGCCCGCGCCTGGCACCGATGAGCCATTCCGGGGCCCGGTGCAGGTGCCTAATATCGCAGTATGTCTGAGCAAGAAATCTGCAATGAGCTGCTGCTTTTACTGGTTAGTCGCTACGAACAGCAGCGCGACCAGTATATGACGCTCTCGAAGCAAACCATTGATTGCTCCTTTGCCCGCTGGGCTGTCGCCGAGTTGAGGAATGCGGGCCTGGTGGAAGAGCAGGTCCGAGGGGTGATTCGGCTGACTGCGGTTGGCTACATGAAATACAGGAGCGTACCGCCTTCCTATGCGGACGCGGTCTGAACCACACTGGCAGGCGGGCAAAACATCGTCCGGCGCCGTGGCATCAGCTCACACGATTTCCCAAACCTGAACCTGCCATTGGAAAACACCGGCAGCCGCGAAATCAGCTTGTTACATGGCGCTGACGGTCATCACGTCGAAGCCGTGCATTATTTCCAGCAACTCGCGCAGGCATCTCGACTTGGGTGCGCGCATCTAATTGCCCCAGAGGAGCCGTGCTGGATTTCGGTGCGCCCTCCCTGCTTTCACAATGTCCATCGGCCATCTGCAAGAGACGAGCGCGAACAAGACCACCGCCCCTCCGCAAATTGACCGCGAAGCGCTGGCGCGCCGCATTGACGAACTAGGCGAGTGGTTCCACAACCTTGACCTGCATGGGATTCCGACGGCGCCCAACCATTTCCTGGGCGATTTCCCCAACATTAAATGGAGGCATATAGCTTCGGTTATTCCGCAGGACCTGAGCGGGGCCACCGTGCTCGATATCGGCTGCAACGGTGGTTTCTATTCGCTGGAAATGAAGAAGCGCGGGGCGGAGCGGGTTCTGGGCATTGATGTGGATGACCGCTATCTGAACCAGGCCCGTTTTGCCGCGCGCACCCTGGGCCTCGAAATTGAGTTCGAAAGGCATTCTGTCTATGAGGTGGACCGCATATCCGGGCAATTTGATTACGTCTTATTTATGGGGGTGCTTTACCACCTGCGCTATCCGCTGTTCGCTCTGGACAAAGTAGTCAAGAAGGTTGGGGGCAAGCTGCTGTTTCAGACCATGATCCGGGGTTCAGAGCAGGTGCGAACCTGGGAAAAGGATTATCACTTCTGGAATAAAGAGATATTTACTTATCCAGAGTTTCCCTGCATGTACTTTATCGAAAACAGCTATGCCAACGACCCAACCAACTGGTGGCTTCCCAACCGGGGAGCCGCGGAAGGCATGCTGCGCAGTTCCGGTCTGCAGATTGTTGCCCATCCCGAGCCGGAAACCTGGCTCTGCGTTCCCCGGGAGGTGGCGCGCGGGGGACAGTACATCCTGGATTTAGAGCTGGCCGGCACCTTATAAGGTGGAGCGCCGTGCCGCACGACATGCGCGAGGAGACCCATGGTTGAAGCGGTAATGCTCTGGAATGAGCCCAACAACCTGTCCCACTGGGACTTCAAAATAGACCCTGACTGGAAGATGTTTGCCGATATGGCCATCCAGGCGGCGCGGGCGGTGCGTCGGATAAATCCGGAACTGAAGATTGTGCTGGGTGGCATTTCCCCTATTGACCCCAATTTTGTGCAGCTCATGAAGTCGCATGGCGTGCTGGACGTTGTGGACGTCATTGCTGTGCACGGTTTTCCTCTGGACTGGAACCATTGGAGCATTCACGCCTGGCCGGACAAGATTGACGAGATTCGCGCTGTCACCAGCAAGCCGGTGTGGGTCTCGGAAGCAGGGGCCTCTTCGTTCGGAGCAGAGGAGGTGCAGGTATTCGGAATGCAGAAAACGGCCGATTTGCTGCTGTCGCGTGTGGACCGCGTCCACTGGTACAGCCTCTTCGACCTGCCCGCCACCTGGACGGCCACCACTCGCCACAAAGAATCGGAAGGCAGCGCTTATTACCGCCACTACTATATGGGGCTGGTGCGGGAGGATGGAACGCCGAAGCCGGCCGCTTCTCAGTTCCCGTCGGGATTAGGCATTTGCCAGTGGTTCCACTTTGAGGATCCCCGCCTGGAATCCGGCGTCGAGTGGCTGCGCCGCTTGCGCGTGCGGTACTTACGGACCGGCATCAGTTGGGCGGATTCGTTCCGTCCGGCGGCTCAGGAATGGTTCGATCGCCAGATGCGCGCGCTCGCGGAATTCGACACTACCTTAACCCTTTGTTTCACTCCCGAGCACCTCGGCCTCCAGCCGCACTACACGAGCCCTCCCCGGCAGAACCGCGATTTTGCCGAATTCACCGCCTGGGCAGTGGAACGCTATGCCGCTCCCGGCGCCAGGCCCGCAGCCATGGACCACGCCGAACGGCAAGTAATGAGCGGGCTAAGCATGCACTGACTACCTGCGCCGACGCGCGGAAAGTTGCGGCTCAGAGCCGGCGGTGACAGCGGGAACAGAGACGCTAACACGGAGTGAGCGAGGAGTAGCGGGCGTTTTTCCGGCCATCAATTCGGGCCCGCTCCAACCCACAACTCTCGCACCCGGGATGGCATCTCAGGAAAGTACGTGTCCATCCAAGAAACACAGTTGCGGCGGAGCAAACTGGTCGGCTCTGAAAAAATCTTCGTTACTCCCTCCGTCGTACCTGCAACGAAAAATGATCAAGAAGCGAATCTTGGTAACGGGCGGTGCGGGTTTTGTTGGTTCCCACTTGGTTGACGCTTTATTAGAGCGCGGTCATGAGGTGCGGGTTTACGACAATCTCACTCCGCAGGTCCATGGTGGCGGTCTGCCCGGCTATTTTTCCCCGAATGTGGAGTTCGTCCAGGGAGACATGCGGGATCGGGAGCGGCTGCGCGAGATGGTGCGCAACATAGATGTAGTGTTCCACCTCGCTGCCGCCGTCGGTGTAGGCCAGTCCATGTACGAAATCGCTCACTACATGGGCGCGAATACGCAGGGGACGGCTAATTTGTTGCAAGCCCTCCTCGACACTCGCTGCCGGGTGGAGAAGCTGGTCGTAGCCTCTTCCATGTCCATCTATGGCGAAGGCAAGTACGTTTGCCCGGCGTGCGGCGAGATGGCGCCGGCCCCGCGTCCACTCTCCCAATTAAAGCAGAAAACCTGGGAAACCCTGTGTCCGCGATGCAGTATGGCCCTACGGCCGGTGCCTACCGACGAACGCAAGCCCTTGCAGGCCACCTCCATCTATGCGCTTTCCAAAAAGGATCAGGAGGAAATGGTGTTGCTGTTCGGCCGTACCTATCAGCTGCCCGCGGTGGCGCTGCGCTATTTCAACATTTACGGCTCGCGGCAGGCGCTCTCCAATCCCTACACGGGTGTGGCTGCCATATTTGCTTCCCGGCTGATGAATGGCAATCCACCCATGGTGTTTGAAGATGGCGAGCAGATGCGGGATTTTGTGAGCGTCCACGACGTGGTCGCCGCTAACCTCCTGGCAATAGAGAGACCCCAGGCCGATGGCATGGCGTTGAATATAGGTTCTGGGCAGCCCATCACCATCCGGCAAGTAGGGGCGGGCCTGGCCAGGGCGCTGGGAACGGAAATAGCCCCGCAGATCACGGGTAAGTACCGCGCCGGCGACATTCGCCACTGCTTCGCCGACATTTCAGCTGCGGAAAAGGTGTTGGGCTATCGCCCGCGGGTGAAGTTTGAAGAAGGAATCCAGGAACTGGTGCAGTGGCTGGGCTCACAGAAAGCAATGGATCGCTCGGCCGAAGCAGTGGAACAACTCACGACTTACGGGTTGGCTGCCTGAACCTTTCCCTGGAATTTGGGCCCCTATATCGGACTTGCGCGACCCCTGGTAGTGGGACCGGGAACTAAGAGTACCAGCATGAGGAAACCACAGTCATTTCGTTCGGTTCTGATTTTCGGAGGAGCCGGCTTCATCGGCTCCAATTGGGCGCGGTACCTGCTTGAACACACAGACGCAAAGGTGCACGTCTACGATAACCTTTCCCGCAGCGGGATCCGCCATAACCTGGAGGAATTGCAGCGCATCTCCGGGCGCTCAGGGCGGTTGCAGATCACGGTAGGGGACGTGCGCGACAGCAATATGGTGCACCGCGCCGTGCGCAACGCCACGGAGGTGTATCACTTCGCCGCCCAGGTGGCGGTCACGACTTCGGTTTCGGAGCCGCGCCTGGATTTCGACGTAAATGTCTGCGGGACCTTTAATATTCTCGAGGCGGTGCGCAGGTCTGGCCTCCGTCCCTTCCTGCTTTTCACGTCCACCAACAAAGTATATGGGGAACTGAATTCACATCGCCTGCTGGCCGGCAGCACGCGTTACAGCTACGCCGATATCCGTGGCATTACCGAGAACCACCCGCTGGACTTTCATTCTCCTTACGGCTGCTCGAAAGGCGCGGCCGACCAATACGTGCACGACTATGCCCGCATCTATGGCATTCCTACCGTGGTGTTCCGCATGTCCTGCATCGCAGGGCCACAGCAGTTCGGCAATGAAGACCAGGGGTGGGTCGCACATTTCCTTTATTCGGCGTTGCAGAACAGCCCCATCGTCATTTACGGCGATGGGCGGCAAATTCGCGATGTGCTCTGCGTGGAGGACCTATTGCGGGCTTTTGACGCCGTCCGTGTCAACCAGAAGAACACTGCTGGGCAAATTTATAACGTGGGTGGCGGGCCGGAGAATACTGTCTCATTGTTGGAACTTTTGCAGGAAATCAACCTGCTCACCGGCCGCAAGCTGGAGTATGAAACCTGCCCCATGCGTCCGGGCGACCAGTTGGTGTACGTGACCGATTTCAGTAAGTTGCGCCGGGATACGGGCTGGCAGCCGCAAATCCGCCTGCGCGAGACCTTGGAAAAGATGTACTCCTGGTGGAAGCGGAACCGTGAGCTCTTCGCGACTCCCCCGGCTGCGGAGCGCTTGCCTGGAACCGCCCTGGAGCAGGTGCCGGGGGTGGCTGCGTGAGATACGCGCTGGTCAATCCCAACTGGGACTTCACCGGCTCCACCTACTTCGGCTGCCAGGAGCCGCACTATCCGCTGGAGCTGCTCTTCAGCTTCGA
>DATEGM010000310.1:0-3450 GCA_035280085.1 Terriglobales bacterium | reverse complement strand
AAAACCTGTCAAGGTTCAACACCGCACACGCGGTGTAACTACGGAGCTACATTTAAGAATGTCATGCTGAGCGGAGCGGGCCGGTTCGTTTGCGAACCGCCCACGCAGTCGAAGCACCCCTGCTAACTCACCTCGCACTATAGCTGCTCTAGGGAGTTCTCACATCTTCTTCGCACAATCCCGCAACAGAAATTCCCTTAGGCCCACTCGGCGGAACAATACGATTAGGGGTGTTTCGACGCGGGCATGCGCCCTCGCTCAACATGACAGCTGTTAGATTGTGGTGGCTAGGATGCCGCAGTAGGGCTGGATTTCGCCTTTCATCCGTGTTAATCCGCGTTTATTCGCGGAGAAGAAGTTCAGGCCGTTGACCGCCATCCCACATCGGGATAGAGTTTTCTGCGGGTCGAAACAGGAGGTCACAATGTCGCAATTGGCGCTGCTGGGCGGACCCCGTAGCAAACGCAAGCCCTTTCCCGAGTGGCCTTTCTATGACGAGCGCGAGCGCGCCGCCCTGATGGAAGTGCTGGAGAGCCGCGTCTGGTGGCGCACTCCCGGCACACGCACCCTGCAGTTCGAGCGCAATTTCGCCCGCTATCACGGCGCGAAGCACGGCGTGGCTGTCACTAATGGCACGGCCGCGCTTGAAGTCACTATTGCGGCCCTGGGCATCGGCCCGGGCGACGAAGTCATTGTGCCCGACTTCACTTTCATTGCCACCGCCAGCGCTGTGCTCTTTGCCGGCGCTCTCCCCGTCCTTGTGGACGTCCGCCCCGATACCTTCTGCATTGATCCCGACCTGGCCGAGGCTGCCATAACCCCGCGCACCAGGGCCATCATCGCGGTCCACATGGGCGGTCATCCCGCCGACCTCGACCGCCTGGTAGAAATCGCCGAGCAGCGCAATCTGGCTCTGGTCGAGGACTGCTCGCACGCCCACGGCAGCCAGTGGAATGGGCGCCACGTCGGCACCTTCGGTAAGGCAGGCACTTTCAGCTTCCAAGCCAGCAAGCTGATGACCGCCGGTGAAGGCGGCATGATCATCAGCAATGACGATCAGGTCGAGCGCATGGCCCGCTCCGTGCACGATTGCGGCCGCATGCCCGGGGAATGGTTCTACAGCCACTTCATCTATGGATCGAATTACCGCCTGAGCGAGTGGCAGGGCGCTGTGCTCGATGTGCAGCTCACGCGCCTGAACGAGCAGACCGCGCGGCGCCATAAAAATGCCCGCCTCCTCGACCAGCTGCTTCGCGAAATTGAGGGCATCACGCCTCAGAAGCACGACATGCGCTGTAACCGCAACGGCCAGTACGCCTACATCTTTCATTACAATCGCAAGGCGTTTGCCGGCGTCTCCACCGAGCGCTTTATCGAAGCCATGAAGGCCGAGGGCATTCCCGACCAGGCCAGCTATCCGCCGCTGCATGCCCTGGATGTGTTCACCAGCGGCGAGTACCGCAAAAAGCTGAGCAGCGAGCAAGCCAAAGAAAAGCACGATTTCCTGCACCGCAGTTTTCCTCAAACGCAGCGCGCTGCCTGGGAAACCGTGTGGATACCCCAGCCGGCGTTGCTGGGCGACGAGGAAGATATGCATGAAATCGTCGCGGCACTGAAGAAGATTCAGCGCTACGCTAAGGAACTGGCCAGCACCCCCAAGGCCGCCGTGGGCTAGTCCTGGCCCTCGCACTGGCTTGCTATCTGTCATCCCGAGCGAGCGCGAGTTGAGCGAGAGCGAAACTCGCGCGAGTCGAGGGACCTTGCGTTTTTAAAATAACGAGCGACTCCGGCCCAGGAATTCTCACGTCCGGTGGCTCTTTAATTCCGTGCATCCCCCAGCCATTTACAATCGTCTTCATATGTTGGCCAGGAGAATTCCAGAACGACAATGATCACAGCCCGGACGCGCTTCGTTTCCCTGTTCTTTCTTATCCTTGCCTTCACCGTTTCGGCCTTCGCTGCCGCCGGCGAAACCAACGTCACCCGCGCCACTTTGAAAAACGGCCTGCGCGTCATCATCGTGCGCAACACTCTGGCCCCTGTGGTCACAGTGCAGGAAAACTATCTGGTGGGCGCCAACGAGACCCCTGAGGGCTTTCCCGGCATGGCGCATGCCCAGGAGCACATGGCATTTCGCGGCTGCCAGGGCGTGGACGCCGATCAGACGGCGGCGATTTACGCTCAACTGGGCGGTGACGACAACGCCGATACCCAGCAGGACATCACCCAGTACTTCGCCACTGTGGCCGCGCAGAATCTCGATATCGTGCTGCACATGGACGCCGCCTGCATGCGCGGCGTGGACAATTCCGACCAGCAGTGGTCGCAGGAACGTGGCGCCATTGAGCAGGAAGTTGCCCGCGATCTTTCCAATCCGACCTACAAATTCCTGACTCGCCTGAATCAGGACATTTTTGCCGGTACTCCCTACGCGCACGACGCGTTGGGCAGCAAGCCTTCCTTTGACGCCACCACGGGCGCCACGCTCCAGAAGTTCTATCGCGACTGGTACGCGCCCAACAACGCCATCCTCATCATCAGCGGCGATGTGGATCCGGTTGCCACCCTGGCGCAAGTCAGGTCGCTGTACGGATCCATTCCCAGTCGTGCCCTTCCTCCCCGGCCCGGCATCAAGCTGCAACCCGTAAAAGCGGAAAGCTTTACCTTGGCCAGCGATTACCCGTACACGCTGGCCATTGTCAGCTACCGCATGCCGGGCACTGACAGCAAGGACTTTGCCGCCGCTCGGGTGTTAAGCGACGTCCTGGGCAGCCAGCGCGGCGATCTTTACGCCCTGGTGCCTCAGGGCAAAGCGCTCGATGCCGGCTTTGAGATGGCGGAACAGTATCGCCAGGCGAGCGTGGGCTTTGCGTATGCGGTTCTTCCGGCCAACGCCGATGCGCAACCCATCATTGCCGAACTGCAGCGCATTGTGGCCAACTATGCCGGCAAGGGAGTGCCTGCCGACCTGGTGGCCGCCTCCCGCCGCGCGGTGCTTGCCTCCAACGAGTTTGCCCGCAATTCCATTCCCGGCCTCGCCGATCTTTGGTCGGAAGCAGTGGCCAGCGAAGGCCGCAACTCGCCTCAGGATGACGTGGACGCGGTGCAGAGCGTCAACGTGGCCGACGTCAACCGCACTGCTCAAACTTATCTGCGCAACGATCAGGCCATTGTGGCCACACTCAAGCCTCAACCGTCAGGTGCGCCCGCCGCCGCCAAAGGATTTGGCGGCACAGAAAAGCTCACTTCTGCCCCCACCAAGCCGGTGCTGCTTCCGGTATGGGCCAAGTCCTTGCTCAACCCATTGCAGCCCCCGAAGTGGGACCTCACCCCCACGGACACGACGCTGTCCAACGGCATCCGCCTGATCGTGCAGCCCGAAAAATTGAGCTCCACGGTAACAATAGTCGGCGAAATTCGCACCCAGGCTGATCTGGAAGTTCCACCCGG
>DATEGM010000309.1:0-3428 GCA_035280085.1 Terriglobales bacterium | reverse complement strand
GGCCGAGGGCCTGAAGAAACGCGGCCTCGAGGTAGTGGTCTACACCAACGGCGAGTCCACCGTGGACGTGGAGAAGCGCTGCATCTACGCAAGCGCCCAATGGCCGATCAAGATTGATGGTCACGCTTTTTTGAAAGATGCGGAGCACACCGCCTGGGCCATGCAGGACGGCGCCTCCTACTGCGATTTGCTGCACGTGCACGCCGCACCTGCCTTAACTTACTCCCGCTTTCTGGACACTCCCATTGTGTGTACGCTACACGGCCCTTACGACCCCAAGCTTTCGGAGATTTACAGCCATTATTCCCGCGTGCACTACGTCTGCATCAGCGATTCCCAATGCCACCAGGAATCTATGCCGCGCATGCGCACCATTCATCATGGCATTGACCTGAAGGCTTACGAACTGCGCACCCAGAAGCAGCACTACCTCAGCTTCATAGGGCGCATTGCGCCCATCAAGGGTGTTCACTTGGCCATTGATGTGGCCAAGCGTGCCGGCATCCCGTTGAAAATCGCCGGCGACGTGCAGCCAGCCTACCGCGACTATTTCGAGGCCAAGGTGAAGCCGCAAATTGACGGCCAGTTCATCGAGTACATCGGCTTGGCCGATCTGCGCGCCAAAAACGAGCTGCTGGGGAATTCGCTGGCCATGTTGTTTCCCATCCAGTGGAACGAACCGTTCGGGCTGGTGATGGTGGAAGCCATGGCTTGCGGCACGCCGGTGCTGGCTCTTCCCGGAGGCTCCGTGACCGAGGTGGTGCAGGACGGAGTCTCCGGGTATGTGTGCCGCTCCGTGCGCGAACTGGCCAAGCGCGTCACCCAGCTCAATTTTGATCCAGCGACGCTGCGCCGCTACGTGGAGGAGAATTTTTCCCTGGACCTGATGGTGGGCAAATACGTGGAGCTTTACTCCCAGGCGGTGGCAGAAGCCGCGGAGCACCGCGGCGCCGCTTAAATGCGCATGTCATCCTGAGTGAGCCCGCATTGAGCGCAGCGAAAATGCGCGCGAGTGGAAGTACCTTGCGCTTCGCCCACTGAGCAGCAGAGCGCGTCATCATGCCAATAACTCAGCCCCGGAGGGTCGTCATAAAAGCCCAGGACGGAAGAGTGTGTGTGAAAACGTTCTTTCGCCCCGCTGCTATGAATTTACTCCACTTTGTACCCCGGACTTACGTCCGGGGCTACATTCTGGCGCCGCTCCGCGGCTCAAGAACGACGGTATTGTTCCACCGCGGTTTAGATTTCTGCGTTCTCACACAGGCTCGGAAGTCCTGGGCACCAATCGCCATAAGAACCCCGAGTCCCGCAGGGACGGCACAAAAGGTTGGAGCACACCCTCGTCGCACCCGTTTGCGGAATCGGCATCTAATCCCTTTTGAGATTTCTTCATGCCCACCCGCCAGCTTGAACTCGAGGACTTTCCTGCCACCCACAAATCCGGCAGAAAAAAGTGGTTTTTAATCCCCCTTGTCGTGCTGGCCGTAATATTGGTGGCCGCCGCCGTGCTGCTTGCGGCGAAGTGGCCCTTCACCCAGGCGCGCGTCATCCAGCGCCTGCAGCAGGCGACGGACAGCACAGTCCAGATTGGCAGCTTTCACGAGGAATACTTTCCTCATCCCGGCTGTGTTGCCAGGGAGGTCACTTTTCGGCATGGGACACAGCCGCTGATGACTATTCGCACTCTGACCATCCGGGGCAGCTTTTTCGGGCTGCTCACAAAACACGTGGCCCTGCTTCGCGCCGATGGGGGACACATCACGCTGCCGGCTCTGAGCGGCGGCTCGTCTCTGGGAGGTCACAACCAGGGTGGGACGATTATTGACCAACTCGTGGCGGACAGAACAGTGTTGGATATTCAGCCGAAGAATGCGGGCGGAAAGCCTACGCGTTTTTTGTTGCGCCAGTTTCGTTTGCGCGGGCTGGGCGGCGAGCGCGCCCTCAGCTTCCAGACAATCTTCGATAATCCCAAGCCCCCGGGCGTGGTGAGCGCTGAGGGAAGCTTCGGGCCGTGGAAAACCGGAAGCGCGGCTTCAACCCCGGTGGCTGGCCGCTACGCACTTCGCCAGGCTGACCTGGGCGTGTTTCGGGGCATAGCGGGGACGCTCTCGTCCAGTGGAACTTTTCGTGGCACTTTTCAGCGCCTGCGAGTGCAGGGAACTACCGACACTCCTGATTTCGAGGCCGCGCGAAGCGGCCATAAATTTCATCTGAGCGGCCAGTTCCAGGCCTTGGTGAACGCCACCAATGGCGACGTCAGCCTCGAGGATGCGGCGGCGCTTCTCGGCCGTACCACCGTTGCTGCTCAAGGTCGGATCGCGCCGGAGCACCCGAAGGAAGGTAAGACCGCATCGCTGGATCTTTTGGTCCGGGATGGCCGAATCGAAGATGTGCTGCTGCTATTCGTCAAAGAGCCACGCTCTCCCCTGATGGGACTGACCACTTTCCAGGCCCATATCACCATCCCTCCGGGACACGGCGACTTTGTTCGCAAAGTGAAACTCAAAGGCGAGTTCGGCATCGGCGGTGCGCGCTTCACCAGCCCACGCACCGAGAACTCATTGGCTGACCTGAGCCGGCGCGCCAGCGGAGAGAAGGAAAAAATCACGGAAGACCCGGAGCGCGTGCTTTCCGATCTCCGCGGCCAGGTGGCGCTGAGCGACGGCGTTGCCGCCTTTACTCACCTGAGCTTCACCGTGCCGGGCGCGCGGGCACAAATGCAGGGCACCTACAATCTGGCCACTCAACGAATCAACCTGCACGGCCTGCTGCACATGAACAATAGCCTGGCCAACGCGACCTCGGGCATCAAGTCGTTTCTGCTGAAGGCCCTGGGACCTTTTCTCAAGAGCAATCATCGCGGCGAGGTGCTGCCGGTAAGCATCACGGGCACGTATGACCACCCCTCCTACCACGTCTCGCCGCAATCGAAGAAGTAAGTCCGCCGCTGAGGGAAAAGCTTGGCATGGCTTCCAAATCTGCTAATCTCCCCGCATGCAGACTCCTGGACAAAGCGCTGCCGCGCCCTCCGCACAGCTGGCCGGCCGGGGACACCTTAACGCCGCGCTGATAAAGGGCACCATTGTGGGCGCCCTGGGGGGCCTGCTTTTTGGCTTCGACACTGCCGTCATCTCCGGCACCACCTCTGCGCTTACTCGCGTTTATCAGCTCAGTCCCAAGCTGCTGGGGGTTACCGTTTTCAGCGCCCTGGTAGGCACGATCTTCGGTGCCATGCTGGCCGGCTTCCCCGGCGAGCGCTATGGCCGCCGCGACAGCCTGCGCATCCTGGGCGTGCTCTACGTAGTCTCGGCCATCGGCTGCGCCTTTGCTTGGAACTGGGACGCGCTGGTTGCCTTCCGCTTTATCGGCGGGCTGGGCATTGGCGGCTCCTCTGTGCTCGGCCCAATGTACATTGCGGAAATCGCGCC
>DATEGM010000308.1:0-4516 GCA_035280085.1 Terriglobales bacterium | reverse complement strand
GGCGGCGTCGAAAACGCCATTGCCCGTGGCGAAGTACGTGTCGTTGCCGTCACCGGCGGGCGCCGCACCCGATTGCCAGATGCCGCCGCCCACCCCGTTAGGCGTTGCGTTCCAGGCGGCAATCTGGTGTAACGTGCGGGCATCGTAGGCCATCAGCCAGCCGTGGTAGGGCCAGCCATCGCAATGGGATGCCCAGGCAATGTAAATCTTGCCATCCTGCAGCAGCAGGCCGGCGCGCTGATGCTCTCGCAACGGGTCAAAGCGCGACACTCCGCCGGAGGAAGCGGCACCTGTGCCCGGCACCGCCGCAGAAATCACTACCGGACCTCCCAGGCGTTCCCCGCCGGTGTGTACATCGAGGGCATGCAGGCGCTGCACCATCTGGCCGTTCTCTTCCGTCTTGCTGACCACGTAGAGAATGCCGTTCACCGCGTCAATTACGGGAGTGCCGGTAATGCCGATCTCGGGAACAATGTCAGAGCAGCCGTATTCGTTCACATCCTGCGCGGGCGCCGGCTTGATGCCGGCGGCAGGATTGACGAAGCTGGTGTGCCACAAGGGTTGAGCATTGCCGCCGTCCACATCATCGGCGTCAAAGGCGTAAACACTGTCGTGCTCGGTGGCCACAAATACCACGTTGTGCGCGCCTTTGTGGGGGACGCGAACTTCCGGAAGATAGAGCGGTTGCGCGTAGATGTAACCGTCCACGGCCTGGCTGAACAGCCTCCCGAACTGCCTCACATTGACATTGTCGGGCCGAAGGATGGTTTCCAGAATGTTGCTGCCCTGGCGCGCAGGATTGTTGTGATAAGTGGTGACCCTAACTTTGCCATCGCCGCTCCCCGGCGCCAGGCTCAGCACCAACAGGGCAAAAACAAAAGCCAGGGCAAGAGGCCAGCTCTGGTTGCGAGGAACTCCCATCGTCATGCTATCTGATGCTTCCGTTGACCGTAGTGGTGCTTGTCTGCGCCGCAAGCGAGAAGCAACCTATTCGAGGCTGAAATGTAAAGCCGCGCGTGCCATGGTCTGTTGCGATGCTACCCCATAACCGGCGCCGGGCGCAGAACCTTTACAGAACCTGCCCCCCGCAGCCGATTCCGGTCAGGATTGCCCGGGTCGGCGTGCACAGGGCCCGCGCCGCTGATGGTGGAGTCGTGGAGGCCGCCTACTGCGTCGTGAATTTGTAGGCGGTAGTGGACCGGAACCAGCGCCCCGCCTTCAATTCGGTGGAAGGAAACTTGGGCTGGTTGGGTGAGTCGGGGAAATGCTGGGTCTCCAGGCAGAATCCGGAGCGACGCGGATACCTCACCCCTGCCTTGCCCGCTACCGTGCCGTCCAGAAAATTGCCGCTATAGAGCTGCACTCCCGGCTGCGTGGTCCACACTTCCAGCACGCGCCCGGAACCCGGGTCATAGGCTCGGGCGGCCAGCGCTGCTTTGCGGGCGGGAGTCCCATCCAGCACGAAATTGTGGTCGTAGCCGTGCCCCAGCTTTAGCTGTTCGTAGTCCGCATTGATGCGGGCGCCAATCGCGGTGGACTTTGTAAAGTCCAGGGGCGTGCCCTTTACGCTGGCAATCTGGCCGCTGGGAATCAGATTCGGATTCACCGGAGTGAACCGGTTGGCATGCAACGTCAACTCCTGTCCCAGGATATCGCCGTGCCCCTCTCCCGCCAGATTGAAATAGGAGTGATTGGTGAGGTTGATCACAGTGTCTTTGTCGGTGGTGGCGGCGTATTCAATTTTCAGGCTGTTGTCATCGGAGAGGGTGAAGCGCACATCCACCGACATATTCCCGGGAAAGCCCTGGTCGCCATCCTTGCTCAGAAGGCTCATCTGAACCGCGGCGGCTGCGGGGGTGGAAACGTCTTTCGCGGTCCACAGTGCCTTATTGAAACCTGTTGTACCCCCGTGCAAAGTATTGTCGCCATCGTTTTTGGGCAGGGTGTAAGTATGGCCGTTAAGCGTGAATTTGCCGTGAGCGATGCGGTTGGCGTAACGGCCGACTGTAACTCCGAAATACGGCTTGTTGACGGTATAGCCTTCCACATTGTCGTAGCCGAGTACCACGTCTTCGATCTTGCCGTGCCGGTCCGGCACTTTCATGCGCACGATGGTGGCGCCGTAATTGGTAATTGCGACTTCCATTCCGTTCTTATTGCGCAGGATAAAAAGATCGGCTTCTCGTCCGCCTTCGAGTTTTCCAAACGCTTCCTTGTGCATCCGGTTGTTGGCGGCCGCCCGTTCAAATTTGGGCTGGTGTTGCGCGAAGGTCATGGATACGTAAAGCGCCAATGGCAGAAGCAACTGCGCGCAAATGGCGATGCGTTGCACGTAACCTCCTCGGCTGGCAGAGTTCATCCGATCTTGCGGCGAAGTAGGAACGGTAATGCCTGCGCCGGGTTCTGGTCAACTTTCGCCGGCACAGAATCCCGCCGCACGCCTGTGGTAAACTCGGCGTCCCTGCCGGGACAAGCTCAGTTCGGACCCCAGAGATGAAGCGTGCCGTCTCACCTCCTCGCGTAGTCAAGGTGGAAGACCTGCGGCGCGTGGCCCAGCGTCGCGTGCCCCGCGTGGTATTCGATTATCTCGATGGCGGCGCTGACGGCGAAGTCACGCTGCGCGAGAACTGTCGCGCCTTCGAGCAGGTCACCTTCCGGCCGCGTCACGCCGTGGCCGTGCCCGCCTGCGACCTGCGCACGCGCGTGCTGGGCCTGGACCTGGCGCTTCCCTTTCTGCTGGCTCCTGTTGGTTACAGCCGGGTAATGCACCGTGATGGCGAGTGCGGCGCGGCGCGCGTGGCCGGCAAGGCCGGCACCGCTTACATTCTCTCGACTCTTTCCGGCCACCGCCTGGAGGACGTGAAGGCGGCTTCAACCGGCCCGATGTGCTACCAGCTTTATCTTCTGGGCGGGCGAGAAGCAGCGAAGGACGCGGTGGGACGCGCGCGGGCCGCAGGTTGCGCCGCGCTGGTAGTCACCATTGACACCGCTGTGGCCGGGCTGCGCGAACGCGACGTTCGCAACGGCATGGTCGAACTGCTGGGTGGCAGCATTTTCTCCAAGCTGCCCTACATTCCCCAGGTGCTTACGCGACCGCGCTGGCTACTGGACTTCCTGCTCGATGGCGGCGTGCCGCCTATGGCTAACGTCATCCTCCCCGATGGCAAACCTTTGCCGCTGATTGATGTGGGCGCCGCTCTGGCTGCCGCCGCGGTCACCTGGGAAGATTTGCGCTGGTTGCGCCAAGCCTGGCCAGGTCCCATCGTGGTGAAGGGGGTGCTCACCGCCGAGGATGCGCGGCGAGCGGTGGACGAGGGCGCCGCGGCAGTGGTGGTCTCCAACCACGGAGGGCGACAACTGGATTGCGTTTCGCCCACCCTGCGCGCGCTGCCGGAGGTGGTAGCGGCAGTCGGCGACAAAACCGAGGTGCTGATGGATGGCGGCATCCGCCGAGGCAGCGACATCGTGAAGGCCATCTGCCTGGGCGCCCGCGCCGTGCTCATTGGCAGGGGCTACGCGTACGGCTTAGCGGCCGCAGGAGAGGCGGGCGTCACCCGCGCCATTCAGATACTGATTGCCGACCTGGAACGCACGCTGCGGCTGCTGGGCTGCGCTTCCATCCGCGAGCTTGACCGCTCCTACGTTGAGGTGCCGCCGGAGTGGATGAAGCGATCGTCCCAGGCTTCCGAGATTTGACAGTCAAATGAACCACAGAGGACACAGACAACACAGAGTCAATTCAAAGGTAAAAGCAAATGGATTTGCTTAGGAGCTTCTACATTCCAACTGTTGTGCAAAGAAAGATGAAATAAGCCTTCCTCAGTGTCCTTTGTGTCCTCTGTGGTAACGGTTTTTGGTTTCCAACAGAAGCGGCAACATGTTCCAGCAAACGCTCAACCCGGCCGGCAACATGTGGCTCACTGTCCTGCTGGCGCTGGTGCCGTTGGCGGCGCTGCTTTTCCTTCTGGCTATTGTGCGGCTAACCGCCTGGCTGGCCGCCATCATTGCGGGAGTAGTCGCTCTCGCATTAGGCACCCTGGTGTGGCACGCTCCCTGGGGCGGCATGCTGCGGTCGTATTGCTACGGCGCGCTCTCCGGCGCCTGGGTCATTGACTGGATCACCCTTTGGGGCCTGGTCATCTTCAACACCCTGGTGGTGACCGGGGACTTCGCCCGTTTCAAGTCATGGATGGTGCACCACGCCACAGCCGACATTCGCGTGCAGACCATCATGCTGGCCTGGGCCTTCGGAGCCCTGCTGGAAGGCTTGGTGGGATTCGGCTATCCATGGGCGGTGGTAGTGCCCATCCTGGCTGGGCTGGGCATCGCGGACCTCGAGGCGATTCGCATTGCCGCTTTGGCCAATAACGCGCCGGTCTCTTATGGCGCGCTGGGCGTGCCTATTCTGGCGCTCTCGGTGGTTACTTCTCTGCCGGTCATGGCGCTTTCCGCCTCAGTGGGCAATATTGTGGCGATTCTGGCACTCCTGCCGCCCTGGGTCTTGATTTACCTGGTC
>DATEGM010000307.1:0-9342 GCA_035280085.1 Terriglobales bacterium | reverse complement strand
TGGCTGGGCGATCGCGGCTCGCCTCACTCGGCAATAGTTTTCAACTCCCCCTTCCACCTACAATCAGCGTTACCTCATGGCCAACATTCTTTATGGCGTCAACGGCGAAGGCTCGGGGCACTCCACGCGCGCCAAGGAAATACTTACGCACCTGCAAGCCCAGGGTCACAACGTCCACGTCGCCTCTTTCGATCGCGGCCTGCGCAACCTGAAATCAGAGTTCGAGGTCACGGAGATCTATGGATTGCGCCTGGCCTATGTGCGCAATCGCGTGCGCTACCGCAGAACCATTTTTGGGAACCTGCTGAAGGCGCCGCGCGCCGCCAGGAGCATCAGGCAACTCACCCGCCTGGCGGAGGAGTGGAATATTGATCTGGTGGTGACGGATTTTGAGCCGCTGACTTGCCACCTCGCGCACCGCACCGGCCTGCCCGTGATTTCGATTGACAACCAGCACCTGCTGACGCGAGCTGAGATTTCCTATCCGCGGGAATGCCGCAAGGACGCAGCGGCGGCCAAGCTGGTAACGCGCTTCATGACGCACGGCTGCGATGCGTACCTGGTCATTTCGTTTTTCGAAGCGCCGCTGCGGCGCAAGGATACGTTCCTGTTTCCGCCCATTCTTCGCCAGGAAGTGCTGCAGGCCCGAGCCAGCAGCGGCGACTATGTACTGGTGTACGTGACTTCGCCCTCGGTGGAGTTGGCGGAATTACTCAAACGCATTCGGCAGCGCTTCGTTTGTTACGGATTCGAGGGGGAGGGCGAAGATGGCAACCTGGTGTTCCGCAAGGCCAGCCTGGACGGTTTTCTGACGGACCTGGCGGGTTGCAAAGCGGTGCTGGCGAATTCGGGGTTCTCGCTTATCAGTGAAGCGCTGCAACTGCGCAAGCCCTATCTCGCGTGGCCTCTGAAACGGCAATTCGAGCAGGTGTTCAACGCGTACTACATTCAGAAGATGGGATATGGCGCCTATTGGGAAGATATTAATAAAGAGCGGATCGAATCGTTCCTGTTTAATCTGGATGAATACCGGGACAACCTGCGCAGCTATCCGGCGCAGGATAATTCGCGGATTTTCGGAAAGCTGGATCAATTGGTCGCGAGCTGCGAAAGAAAAACGGTGGGCAAACGGGCGGCGGGCGGATAGGGAGTTTATCCCACTCAAGCCAAAAGCGGGCTTGAGCGGGGCACCCATTCACCTACTTCACGCCAAAGGCGGGCGTGAATGGGGCACCGAGTTCCAGATGTTAACTGGCTAGCACGGACTTCAGCTTCTTAAACGGAATATTGCGCCCGCAAAGAAGAATCGCCACGTTTTTGCCCTGGTATTCCTTGGCCTGCTGAAGGTAGGCGGCGACGGGCAGGGCGGCCGCGCCTTCCACCGCCCAGCGCTCTTTGTCCAAAATCAGCTTCAGGGCGGCGAGAATGTCCGCCTCTGAGACCAGCACACATTCGTTAATCAGGCTGCGGCAGAGTTCGACCGTGATTGCGCCTTCTTCCGCGCCACCGGCGGTGCTGTCGGAGAGAGTCTCCTGTTCACGAAATTCAATTACCCGCCCCGCCTTCATGCATTCGTACATCACACGCGAATTTTGCGGCCAGCAGGCCACAACTTTTACTTTTTTGTTTGCCGCCTTCAGATAGCTGCCGATGCCGGAAATCAGGCCACCGCCGCCCACGGAAATGAACACTGCGTCCAGTTCCGGCAACTGGCGGGCCAGTTCCACGCCCAGCGTGCCCTGTCCGGCGATGACCTGCGGATCGTTGTAGGGAGAGATGAACACCTGCCCGGTCTGCCGCGAAACCTCGCGGGCTTTGTTTTCCGCATGGACGGGATTGTCACCGTGAAAAATCGTGGCGCCGCCCAGTGAGCGGATGAGTTCCAGCTTTTCCGGCAGCGTGCCCTCTTTCATATAAATGGTGGCCTTGGCGCCGAGTTTTCGGGCGGCATAGGACACCGCCATGCCGTGATTGCCGGTGGAGGCGGCAATGACGCCGCGCTCCAGTTGCTGGGACGAGAGCGAGAGCAGTTTGCTCATGGCGCCGCGCAGCTTGAAGGAGCCGGTATGCTGCAAGTGTTCAAGTTTGAGCCAGACCTCTGCGCCGCCCGTTTGGCTGAGATAGTGCGAGCGCTCGAGCGGCGTCTCCAGCACGTGCGGACGGATGCGCTGCTCCGTGGCCAGTATTTCCTTTTTCCAGTCCATATCCTCTTCTATCACGGCGAAGACCAAATATTGGAGTTCTTGCCGGACTGGCTAGATCACAATTAGACGCAGTTTCCCTAATAACAAGTGTTTATGAAGCGGCTTCAAGCTTGACAAGCAGCCTTCTTCACCCTACCTTTTGCACGTCCTGAGAACACACACATCTGTACCTCGCAACACCGCGGGAGGTGGCTATGAGCTATTCACAAAGAGCACTTGTCCTGGCGGCTTTGGTTCTCTTTTTATCGGCCTTGAGCAGCAGCCAAACTGGCACCGCTTCCCTTCACGGCACCATTTCCGATCCGGAAGGCGCAGTCGTTCCAGGCGCTGCCGCCACGCTTTCCAATCCGGCCACCGGCTTTGCACGCACAACAAAAACTGATGACAATGGTTTTTACCAGTTCCTGCAAGTTCCTCCCGGAACCTATACCCTGACGGTCAGCAAAACCGGATTTGCCATGCTGAAAGTGGACGGCCTGCAACTACTGGTGGATGTGGCCGCCACCTCTAACGCTACCCTGCGAATTCAGGCACAATCCAGCACCGTCGAGGTCACGAGCACGGCTGTGCAAGTCAACAGCGTAGACGCAACCATAGGAAATGCCTTCGGCGCCACCCAAATCGAATCGCTGCCGTTTGAAGGGCGCGATCCAACGCAAATTCTCAGCTTGCAGCCGGGCGTGACTTTTGTGGGAAGCAACGTTGACCAGAGCCAGGACAGCCGCGGGGGATCGGTGAGCGGCGCGCGCAGCGACCAGACCAACATCACGCTGGATGGAGTTGACGATAATGACCAGGTAAAAGGCTTCGCCTTTCAAGGAGCGCTGCGTTCAACGCTCGATTCCCTGCAGGAATTCCGCGTTACCACGAGCAACGCGAATGCTGACGAGGGGCGGTCCTCGGGAGCGCAGGTCTCGCTGGTGACCAAGAGCGGCACAAACAGATTTCACGGATCCGCTTACGAATACAACCGCAACAATGTGGGCGAGGCAAACGACTGGTTCAACAAGCAAAGCCAACTGCAGTCCGGGCAGCCCAACGTTCCTGGCCAACTGATACGGAACACTTTCGGCGCCACGGCCGGCGGCCCTATTGTCAAAGATAAGGTTTTCTTTTTCCTGGCCTACGAAGGCCAGAGGACGCGAGAGAGCGTACAAACCACCCGCGTGGTGCCCAGCGATAATTTACGCCAAGGGATCGTGAGCTATTTGTGCACGGGAGATAGCAAGTGTCCGGCGAGCGGGGTTGAAACGATGACGCGCCAGGACCTCGCTTCGCTGGACCCCAAGTGCGCCGGGTTAGGCACCTGCCCTCTCGGTCCCGGTGCGAATCCGGCGATCATGACTCTGTTCCAGCAGTACCCACATCCGAACTCCAGCGCCGTCGGCGACGGACTGAATTTCCAGGGCTTTACGTTTCCTGCTTCCACCCCGGGAAGTCTGAACACCTACGTGGCAAAGTTTGATTTCAACGTCACGCAAAATCAGCACGTCTTCATCCGTGGCGGCCTGGTAGGAGACAACTCGGGGCAGGGACCCCAGTTTCCCGGCGGACCACAGAGCACAGTTGTGCTCAACAACAGCAAAGGATTCATCGTCGGCTACACCAATACCTTACGCTCTACCCTGATCAATACCTTGCATTACGGTTACATCCGCCAGGGCGTGGGCAGCATTGGCGTGCTCACGAACAACTACACGTTCTTCGGAAACGGACCGGACTCGCTCACCGCCACCACGCCGACCATCACTTCCAATGTGCCGGTGCACAACCTGGTTGATGATGTGGAATGGGTAAAGGGTAAGCACACCCTGGGATTGGGAGGCAATCTGCGCATTGTTACCAACAACCGCAGCTCGGACGCCAATTCCTTCATAGACGCCCGCTCCTACACGCTATGGCTGAACCCTACGGCGTTTATCGCCGGCGCCGGGGGCAGCTTCGATCCCAGCGCCCCGCAGTTTGCGTCCCTGGGACTTCCCGCAGTCAACTCCAATTTTCAGAACGGCTACGACTGGCCGGTGATGGCGCTGGCGGGCCTGCTCGATTCGTCGTTTTCTAATTACAACATCACGAAGCAGGGAGTGGCCTTGCCCACCGGACATCCGGCGCTGCGGCATTTTCGCACTCACGAAGTCGAAACCTATGCCCAGGACACGTGGCGAGTTACGCCGCAACTGACGCTGACCTACGGAGTCCGCTACACGCTCCTGCAGCCGCCTTATGAAACCACGGGCACCCAGGTATCGCCTTCACTCAGCCTGGAGAACTTCTTCCAGAGCCGGGGAGCGGCCATGTTGGCGGGCCATGGTTTTAATCCGCCCATCAGCTACGTTCTTTCCGGACAGGCCAACGGCAAGGCGCCTTATTGGGCCTGGGACTACGGAAACGTGGCTCCCCGGCTGGCATTTGCCTGGTCGCCGAAAGCTGAGAGCGGCCTGCTGCATCGCCTGCTGGGAGGAGGAGCCGGCAAAAGCGCAATCCGCGGCGGCTATGGCCTCTACTACGATCACTTCGGGCAGGGAATAGTTGACAGCTTTGACCGCAACGGCTCGTTCGGGCTCACCACCACGATTCAGAATCCCATCGGCCAGTACACGGTTGACAATTCTCCCCGATTCATTGCCCCCAACGTCATTCCCCAGCAACTGATTGCTGCGCCTCCCACCGGAAATTTCCCGAAACTGGCTCCCCAGGGGCTTCCCCTGGGAGCAACCACGGCGTGGGGCTTGGATGACCGGTTGAAAACGCCGTATTCCCAGGTCTTTGACCTTTCCATCAGCCGCGAACTGCCGAACAGCTTTGTATTGGACGTGGCTTACGTCGGACGTCTGGGAAGACGCCTGCTGCAGGAAGAAGATTTGGCCATGCCGCTGGACATCGTGGACAAACAATCGGGGATGGATTATTTCCAGGCGGCAACTTTGCTGTCGAAGGCCGCGGCCGCAAATGTTCCTATGCAGAACCTGGGGAAGATTCCCTACTGGGAAAATATGTTTCCCGCTGCCGCCGGCATTTACGATGCGGTTGACTTCGGCTCCTGCACTCCGGGAAGCGGCACTTTGCCCTCCAATTTCTCTCCTACGGCAACCCAGGCCATGTACAGCTCCTACGCCTGTGCTTTGCACAACGAAACCCTGCCACTCATTTTTGCCGACGTGCCCGGAGAACTTGGCCTGGGTTCCAATCCCTGTTTTCCAGCATGTTCGAAGCTTGGCCCGTATGCCTACTTCAACCCCCAATTTACCTCTCTGTACGCGTGGCGAAATGCGGGCACGAGTTCTTATCATGCGCTGCAAGTCAGTTTGCGCCACGGGATGAGCCATGGCCTGCAGTGGGACTTCAACTATACGTTTTCCAAGTCCATTGATATTGGTTCTAACGCGGAACGCATCAACAACGTGGATGCTTATTACCAGGCGGATCAGATTATCAACTCCTGGTCTCCGGCCCAGCTCCGCGGGGTCTCCGACTTTGATACGACCCACCAGATCAATAGCAACTGGCTCTATCAACTTCCGTTTGGATATGGGAAAAGGATAGCGGCCTCGTCGAACCGCTGGGTGAATGGAGTGATCGGAAACTGGCAGTGGTCAGGCCTGGCCCGGTGGACCAGCGGTTTTCCGACCACGATCGAGACTTTCACCAGTTTCCCAACCAACTGGTATCTGCCGTCAACCGCGATTCTATCGGGGCCAACGCCGCGAACGGGGTCTTTCATTGATCAGAACGGTAATCCCGATCTGTTCCAGGATCCGGCGGCAGCACAAGGGGATTTCCGTTACTCTTTGCCCGGCGAATCGGGGCAGCGTAATGAACTGCGCGGGCCAGGGTACTTTGGGATTGACATGTCGCTTAGCAAATCCTGGCCAATTCACGAATCACAGGCGCTGAAGTTCAGCTGGGACGTTTACAACGTGACCAATTCGGTGCGTTTTGACGTGGCGCCGTTGCCCCAGGGCACGGGGCAACTGGAGCAGCCTGCCAGTGTTTTCGCTACCTTTACCAGCACTTTGACCAAGCCTCGAGTGATGGAATTCGCCTTGCGGTACAGCTTCTGATGCCGAGCCGGCGAATCGGAATCGCTCTCGCGGGATTGCTGACTGCGCTGCCACTCGTTCTGCTGCATGCGCAGTCACGGGTAGCGGACACAATCTTTACCGGTCAGTTTTTGACGCTGGATGATTCCCACCCACACGCCGAAGCGATGGCTGTGTATAAGGGCCGCATCATGGCGCTCGGTTCCCCGTCTGAACTGGAAGCGCTAGCCGACAAGAATACGCGCCGGATCACGTTCTCCGGTGTAGCCGTGCCCGGCTTGGAGGACGCGCACATCCATGTGTCCGGAATTGGCGCCGAACTGGAAAGGCTGAACCTGCGGGGCCTCACCAAGGCGCAGATCCTGAAGAAGGTCGCGCAGGCAGTGCGCTCATCAACTCCAGGAGCTTGGATCCGGGGCGAAGGCTGGGACCAGGGTTTTTGGCATCCGGCAATTTTTCCGACGGCGCAGGACCTCGATTCTGTCAGCGGCGGCCATCCCGTCGTGCTCAATCGCATTGACGGCCATTCCACTTGGGTGAACTCTAAAGTGCTCGCCTTGGCGAAAATCTCCCGCGACACCCGCGATCCGGAAGGCGGGCAGATCTTGCGCAATGCGGCCGGCGAACCTACCGGGATGCTGGTAGATAACGCTCAGGAACTGATTCGCGCGGTGATTCCTAGGCCTAGCCACGCCGATGTCGAACGGCAGATCCGTGCCGCCCTGCAACAGTTCACACGCTGGGGCCTGACCAGCGTTCAGGACGCTGCTGTTGATCTGGACACAATCGCCATCTATAAAAACCTTCTCCAACGGGGAGAGCTTCCTGTCCGCGTTTATGTGATGGCCGAGGGTGAGCAGGCGAGAAAGCATTATCTGGCAACCGGGCCGGAGCTTGACCTGGGCGACGGGATGCTGGCGGTTCGCAGCTTTAAGCTTTTCGCCGACGGCGCGCTTGGCTCGCGGGGCGCTGAACTCACCGAGCCCTATGCCGACGCGCACGGGGAACACGGCCTGGAGTTGATCAAGGACGCAGACCTCGATCGAATCATTCGCGCGGCGCGGCAAAAAGGATTCCAGGTAAACACGCACGCGATTGGAGACCGCGCTGTCCGGAGAGTACTCGATGCGTATCAGAGAGCTGGGGTAACAGCGCAGGAACGCTTCCGGGTTGAACATGCTTCGATGATTTCGGATAAGGATCTGCCAAGGTTCGTGCAACTCGGCGTCATCGCTTCCATTCAGCCGGTATTCGTGGGTGAGTACAGCCGCTGGGCTGAGGACCGGGTGGGACCATCGCGGGTCCATTGGGTACTGAGAACGCGCGATCTGTTGAAAGCCGGCGCCCTGGTAGCCGCCGGCACGGACTACCCAGCGTCGGATTCGGGCTCGCCGATTGATAACCTGTATTGTGCGGTAACGCGGCGAGGCGCCGATGGCGCCCCGGCAGGTGGCTGGTACAGCGACCAGCGCGTAGATGTTGACCAGGCACTGCGCATGATGACCGTGGGCGCGGCCTACGCTGCCTTCCAGGAGAAGGATCTAGGCGAGCTGAGCGTGGGACGCTATGCGGATTTCACCGTGCTTTCGGCGAATCCATACCAGGTTCCCAGCGATGCCTTGAAGAAACTTTCCGTCCGCCTGACCGTGGTTGCGGGACGCGCAACTTTCGACGCCGGCAGTCACCAAACGGCGAGTCGGCAATGACGCCAAAGTGCTCCGGCGATCCTGTCGCCCTCCAGGACGTGATTCCCTCCATTTCTGCTTCTGCGTCTCCCGCGCGAACAGCCAGAAAGCGTGCCAGTCCATTCAGCGCAGAAGTGCAAAAAGCGGCAGCTTAATTCCGGCTTCATTTTGCGGCAGGATTGGTGCACCATAGACGGCCTGATGACCGCCAACAACCCTCCTCCGGGCGCTCCCGCTCGGGTTGAAAGCCCGCTGATTCCCGCGCCCCGAGGTAATGGCGGCGCGGCTACGCGTCCCAAGCGGGCGATGGGAGCGGTGGACCTGGTGCTGTTTTATGTGGTGACAGGCGTGAGCCTGCGCTGGATCGCTACCGCGGCCAGCGCCGGCCCCAGCGCGCTGATTATCTGGTTCGGGGCCTGGCTCACCTTCTACACGCCGCTGGCGCTCTCCGTAATTGAACTTTCGTCGCGCTATCCACAGGAAGGCGGGCTCTACGTGTGGAGCAAGCGCGCCTTCGGCGACTTTGGCGGCTTCATGTGCGCCTGGATCTACTGGACTAGCAACCTGCCGTATTTTCCCGCCGTCCTCTATTTCGCCGCCAGCAATGCCTTGTACATGCGCGGCAACCGGTGGAACCATCTGGCAAACAGCGCGCACTTCTACATCATTTTTTCCATCGTGACTCTGGCGCTGGTAACCATCATGAACGTGGCCGGGCTGGACGTGGGCAAGTGGCTGCACAATGTGGGCGCGCTGGCCATGTGGCTGCCGGTATTAATTATCGTGGGCATGGGGGCGCTTGCCTGGCACCGCTTCGGGTCGGCCACGTCGTTCAGCGCCCGGGCAATGATCCCCAGCACGCACCTGAAAGACATGATTTTCTGGTCAACGCTGACATTTGCTTTTGGCGGCTGCGAAACCGCGTCGTTCATGGGCGAGGAGATCAAGAACACGCGGCGCGCGGTGCCCTGGGCGCTTTTCACCGGCGGCCTGGTGGTGACCTTCTGCTACGTGATGGGCACGGTGGGCGTGCTGCTGGCGCTGCCGCACGACCAGGTGAGCGACCTGCAAGGATTAATGCAGGCCATCACCAGGACGGCGGACCGGGTGGGAGTTTTCTGGATTATTCCGGTGGCTGCCGCCTTCATCGCGCTCAGCAACCTGGGAGCGGCAGGCGCGTACCTGGCGGCGGTTGCACGCCTGCCGTTTGTGGCCGGCCTGGACCGCTTTTTGCCGCCCTTGTTTGGGAGATTGCACAAGCGCTGGAAGACGCCTTACGTGGCCTTGATTCTGCAGGCGGGCTGCGGCATCCTGTTTGTGTTTTTAGGACAGGCGGGCACCAGCGTGAAGGGCGCATACGACGTGCTGGTGAGCATGGGCATCATCACCTACTTTCTGCCTTACCTGTTCCTG
>DATEGM010000306.1:0-6430 GCA_035280085.1 Terriglobales bacterium | reverse complement strand
ACGCCGGGCATGGTTTTCGGCGCGTACCCGGTATAAACGCCGGGCGCGTAAATCAGGTGCTTGTACCAGGAGCGGCGAGGCAGGCCGGCATCGTCGGTCAGCCGCCTCTCACTCTCCATCATTTTCTGGTTCAAATCCGCCAACGTCGCCGGCGGCACGCCCTGCGGTGAAGCCCACGCTTTCTGCAGCGCCTCCTGGTAGCGGCTGGCGCTGCGGTTGAGCTGGTCCACCGCGTTCTCCAACGGCGCGAAATTCAAATATGGCGGCACTTCCTCGCGTGGTGGCGCCACCGTCGGTCGGCGCGGATCGTTGATGGCGTGGAAAAGACCTTCGTCCAGGTCACGGTTGCGCTCGATGGCCTCATTACGCTTGTCCTCCGCCAGCTTTTTGAGCTGCCCGACGTAGAGTTGCATGGTGTCAGCAAAATCGTTGAAGTCGAAGGGCAACAGGTCGGAGTCGGCCAGGCGCATCACCGCTGTTCCTACGGTTTGCGCGAGGGCGCGTCCGTACACAAAGCTGGTATCGGAGAAATGCGTGTACCAGTAAAAATCGTCGTAGATGGAGTGGTACACGCCCGCATCCGGGTCTTCCCCGCCAAAACCGAGATTCAGGCTGGCGACTCCCAGGTGATCCGCGAAGGATGTGTAGTCCGTGCCCGAACCGAGCGCCCCCATGCGGAGGTCAGCGCGGTCGCGAATTTTCTTGCGCTCTTCCTCAGACTTCGCTTCCGCGATGCTGTTCATCTCGTCCCGCTGCCATACTGAGACGCCACTCTCTGGATCCTGAATGTCGCGCGCTACGCCATTCATAAAATGCTCGAGCGTGTGCGAACCCTCCGCGGTGAGGTAGCCGCGACCATTGCCATCGGTGTTGATATAGGCCACGGCGTGCTGCTTGAGTTCATCGCCGTGCCCTTCCGCCCACTCGGTCGAGCCCAGCAGCATGGGCTCTTCGCCGTCCCAGGCGGCGTAGATGATGGTGCGCTTCGGCTTCCAGCCTTGCTTAACGAGTTGCCCGAGGGCACGGGCCTCTTCCAGCAGCGCAATCTGGGCGGAGATGGGGTCATCGGCGCCGTTCACCCAGGCGTCATGGTGATTGCCGCGGACGATCCACTCATCGGGCTGCGTCGAGCCGGGAATTTTGGCAATGACGTCGTTCACCGGCTTCAGGTCCCAATTCGATTTCACGACAACGTGGATCTTCGCCGGTCCCGGTCCCACGTGGTAGGTGATGGGCAGCGAGCCGCGCCAGGCTTCCGGCGCCACGGGCCCGTGCAGGGCGGCCAGCAGCGGCTGGGCGTCGCCGTAGGAAATGGGCAGCACGGGAATTCTGGTGATGCTGGGAGCTTCCTTCACTGAAAGGCGCTTGGCGTCCGGAGTGGCGCCGATGCCCGGCGTGAGCGGGTCGCCGGGGTTGGAAGAAGCAAAGTCCATGACGCTGCCGCGCTGCACTCCCTCTGCCGGTCTGGTTGGGCCCTTGGGGAACACGTTGTCTTCGAAGTAGCCGTCGTCGCGCGGATCAGAATAGATGAGGCAGCCAATGGCGCCATGCTCGCCTGCCACCTTGGGCTTCACGCCACGCCAGGAATGCCCGTACTTAGCGATCACAATGGCGCCCTTCACCGAGACGCCTAAACGCTGCAATTGCTCGTAATCCTCCGGCACACCGTAATTAACGTAGACCAGGGGCGCGGTCACGTCGCCATCAATCGAGTACGCGTTGTAAGTGGGCAACTGCTCGCTAGTTTGGCTGGAAGTGGGGTCCACGGCCAGCGGCGGCTCCTGCAGTTTGGCGGTGAACTTCGTGGGCTCGACCATCTCCACCAGCCGCTCCCTGGGTGTGGGGAACAGGACCTGAAAGGTCTCGATGTGGGCTTCCCAGCCGAATTCCTTGAACTTGGAGAGAATCCATTCCGCGTTCGACTTGTCATAGGGCGAGCCTACGTGATGGGGCCGGGCGCTCAGCCGCTGCATGTAATCGCGCATCAATTGCGGGCTGGGCAGGGAGCGGAATTTCTGCTCCCATTGCCGTTCTACCGGCGACGAGGCCGTGGTGAAGCCCTGCAGAACAGGTTCGTCCGCGCCCAGCGGCACGCTCGCAAGAAGTATTAAAACTGCCCAAAGCATCAGCCGTCGCATATCGCTCCTCGAGACCCGCCGCTATCCCGGGCAGGCTCCCGCCTTCCAGAATCCCGCGCCTACTCAGTGCTAACCGATTTTCCTCGCAGGAAGGAAGTGGAAGGTTACCGCATGCGGCGCGGAAAACAAAGTATGCTTCCACTCTGTCACTGGCTACGGCCGCCTTCAGTCATTTTGAACCCAAGTCTCGGGGGGGCGCAGTGGAGACACCGGAGCTTGGATATTGTTCGGGTGGAGCAACCTTGCGGCGACGATTTGGATTAGGACAACGTAGGGGAGCGCCGCCAGCAAGTCAATAAGGTAATGCTGCCCTATTGCCAGTGTGGCCGCGGCCATAATGAGCGCGTAGATGGTGAAGAGAAGCCGCCAATGGAGGCGCTTAGCATTCCATGCCATCAGCATTGCCCAGGACAGATGCATGGAGGGCATGCAGTTGCGCGGCGCATTTAAAGCGAATCCAGCATTCCAGTTGTAGAACACGGGACCAACGGCGGGGAGTAGCATGTAAAAGGCAAAACAGAAAACGCCACCAAGGAATGCAGCGAGGCGCAGGACCCGGTTCTGTTCGACCGCCCAAGCCAAACCCAGCATCGTGGAAAGCAGCCAGTAAGAAGCTTCCAGAAAGCCCAGCACGGCAGGATGCTGTCTGGCGGTCGCCATGACCCGCAGCGGATCAAATCCCAACACCCGGTCATAATGGAGGAACTGCGGGTCCAGCGTCTTGGGGAACCAGTGAACGATGGCCAGGTGCAGCTTGATTCCTGCCGCGATATAAAGAGCGAAGCCGATGGCAGTGAAAAAGTCCTGGTCGCGGGAGGTACGCCCTCGGCGCAACAATCCCGCGATGACAATTACGATAAGACCACCAAAGGTGGATAAAGCCGCAGACATTAACGGTTACGCTGGCCGGCGCCTTGGAGGGACGCTGCGCGGATTATAGTCGCATGCCTTGCCCGGGCCCAGTGCCTCAAGCAAGGCATGCAACGTAGCGTCGCTTCACACTCAATGGGCCGGGGGGCACGCAAGCAGCCGCACCAGCTGGCTTCTCACGGCCAGCCCGCTACTCAACGCCCTCGGCTCCCGGCCCGCGATCAGCAGGCACCCTCGCCTACTGAACAGCTTTGATGCGGACCGTGCCGTCGCCCACTACCGTGTACGCCGTGCCCAGCTGGGCGTTGGCGTTAGCGACCGCGTTCTGCACCGTCCCGCCCGCCACCAGGTTCTGGGCAATAGCTACCCAGACCTGCGCCGCCTGCTGCAAGCTGACGCTTGAGTTCGGCGGCACAATCAGCGCCTGGTGGGCGGTAGTTGCATCAATTCCCCACAATTCTTCGAAGATGGAGCCGTCATCGGCCGAGCCCACGAACACGACCTTGGTTTTGCCCGCCAGCAGAGAGGCATCCACCCAGCTGCTGTTCAGGCCCGCGGGTGAAACCAGCGAGTAGCTGGGATCGCTGGCGCTCGAGGCCTTCTCCAGGCAATTAGAGGAGAAGCACAGGCCCACCGACTGCTGCCCGCCGCTGAAGCTAAAGCTGAGCGCGTTGCCCAGGAAAGCCACAGCATCCTGAGGCTTGTCCAGTTGCTCCAGGAAGCTGGCAACGCTCGCCTGGTTGAGGGCGTAGTAGACGTTGTTTACGGGAGCAGCCTGCTGCATGGCGGACTCAAACTGGGTCACCGAATAGTGTCCGCTGGGCTGCACGGGCAGGAAGTGGCACAGGAACGGCATGGGCGGCGCTTCCTGTTCCGTAATGTTGCCCGCCAGCATCGGCCAGCTGGTGACGCCCGCCTGCATGTCCGGGCCAACCGCCGCTTCCAGCGAGCTATCGGCGTTGGAGAAGCCCAGCCAGGTTCCGCCCGCGTAGTGAGTCTCCGCGTTCAGGCCCAGCGCGTTCGAAAGCACGGCCGGGCTGGCATTGGCATCAACCGAGAAAATCTGGCTGCTGGTGGCCAGCATGGCCCCGCCGCCCGCCATCGCGCTTACGATCTGCGCGCTGCCGAAGCTGCCGGTTGTCGCCGTGCCGCTGCTGACGTCAAAGGTCAGGATCGAGCCGGAGAAGGAACCCTGCTGCGCGTACACGGTTCCGCTTTCGCCCAGCGCCATCACAAATGTGATGGAGGAGTTGGAGGTCCAGGGCAGCGCATAGTCCGTCTTAGCGCCGTTCAGCAGATGCGAGATGTAAGCCTGGTTGCTCGAACTCAGGGTTACTGACTTGTTCCAGCCCGCCAGCAATCCACCCTGGCCGTCAGGCAGGACCTGTCCCGGCTGGCTTTGGGTTTGTGTGGTCACGTCGTTGAACTGCTCCAGGCTCGCGAGCGTGCTCGCGCCGGAAGACTGCACCTGCATGACCTGCAGCGTGTCTGAATAGCTTACGTTGCTGAAGCTGCTGCCCTGGCAGTCCAGCACGCGATTAGTGGATTCCACTTCCAGGTACACGTTGCCGTCAGGAAGAACGGCCAGTGGTCCATGGTTGGGCAAAGTGGGCACTACCACCGTGCTGCCGGGCTGGCACACCAGGTTATTGGACGAATTGTAGGCCGTGTTTTGATAAGTGTTCGACGAGAGCGGCAGCGGCACAGTAAACTTCACCTGGCCGGTCGCTCCATTCAGCACCAGCACCGCGGCTGAGGCCGTAGTGCTGCTATTGCTGGTCTGAACCACGTAAACATCGCCATCCGGATGCACCGCCAGCACTGAGTCCAGCATGCTGGGGCTGTTATAGGTCCAGGCCACCACATGCGATCCGGAATCCACCTTCATGGCGGAGTACTGCGAGAAATTGCCGGTCGAGCTGCTGAACACCTGGCTGTCCAGCACTGCCAGGCCGCCGTCCGGCGTTCCCGCCTGCAGAGACTCGTTATCCCATTGGAAATTGCTGTTGGTGCTTACTGAGCTGGCGAGCAAAGGCGTGCTCCACAGTTGATGCCCATCGGCGGCCAGGGCGCGCACCAGAGTGCCCGTGGGCGTGCCTTCCAGCACGTACTCATCAGGCGAGCCGGGAGCCGAGGGCTGCGCCGCCACGAAGTTATTGATCCAGTTATTGGTGGTGTCCAGCGGCAACACCTCCCAGCGCTCGGTGCCAATGGCTAGAGGTCCTGCGCTCGCGACTGTGACCAACTCCTGCGCGGTGAGCTGCTGATAAGTTGCCGTAAGCGTCGCCGAACCTGGCGCCACAGCCACCATGCTGCCGTCAGTATTGACCTGCAGCACGGAGCTGTCGCTTCCTGTCCAGCTCGCCGGAATGCTTCGTCCCAGGTTGTCAGTAGCCGAAACCGAGCGCCGCTCGCCGATCGCCATGGTGATGGCCTGAGGTGTGATCAGAATCTGCGTGGGCGGCGGATTCAACGTTGGCGGCGGAGGCGGCGGGGGCGGAGGATTGTTGGAAGGCGGAACCGTATAGGCCACGCCCGCGTTGGCTGAGGCGCTGTTTCCAGCGGCGTCAGTCGCCACCACCTGCACCGTGTTGCTGCCCTGGTTGAGCGTCACATTGCAGCTGAACGCGCCGCCACCAAACGTAGCTGCAGCGCCATTGCAAAGCACAGAGGTAACGCCCGAAGAAGCGTCGCTCACCGAGCCGCTCACAGCCAGGGAGCTGCTGGAAACTGTGGCGCCATTGGCCGGGGAGGAAATCGAAAGCGCCGGCGGCACGCTATCAATGCTCACAAATGCAGTGGTCAGGCTGGAGTTTCCGGCCTTATCCACGGCGGTGCCGTTCACCTGGCTCACACCCTGGGCCACAACCGTCACCGGCGACGGGCAAACCGCCACGCCGGAGAGCGAATCGCTGCAGGAAAAGCTGACCGTCACGTTGCTGTTGTTCCAACCCGAAGAATTGGGCGCGGGGCTGGCGACGGCGCTGATGACCGGAGGCGTCAAGTCAAGATTCACGGTGACGCTGGTGGTAGCAGTCAGGCCGGCCGTATCCACAGCCGTGCCGCTCACCACTTGATTGGCTCCCTGCGTGTCCACCGTCACCGGCGCGGGACAGGTTACGTCCATGAATGCGTCGCTGCAGGTAAAGATCACGGTCACCGGCGAATTGTTCCAACCGGCGGCGTTGGGCTGCGGCGAAACGGAAGCGGTAATGCTTGGGGGGTCGTTGTCAACGCCCAGAATCTCCACACTGACGGCGCCACCGGGCTCGCCGCGCAGCTCCACCGAGAGCTGGTTTGAGCTCTGCAGGGTCACCGGCTTGGAAATGGCGCGCCGGTGGTCGTCGAAATCTCTCTCACGCAGGACCACCTGGCCGTTAAGGCGAATGACGGCGGCCTCCACCGGCCGGTAGGGATTGGCT